>CBDTUH010000269.1:0-4934 GCA_965363375.1 uncultured bacterium | reverse complement strand
GATCGCTTTGATACTGCGGACTGCTTGGGCCGGTAGACAAACGAATGGAACCGCCTGCCGTTGCTGCTTTTACCCAATAGGAAATGGTATACTGCTTGCCGGGCGTGGAGGCAAATGCAGCGCTGGAAACCTGCACCCGCCATTGGTTTCCGGGATAGGCGGCAGGGTTTACAACCTTTAACGAACCATTGCCGCTGTGCACTTCTGCACTGCCGCTTTCTGCAGTGATAGTGGCCGTGCCGGCTGGGTTGCCCGAGTTTAATACGGGCCAATTGGTAAGGCCATTTTCAAAGCCGGGATTTTGCAATAACTCAGGGCCCGATGTGCTGATGATGCCAGCAAAATTTTTTAAGTAGGAAGCGTTCTGGTTTTGGTGCCAGCCCAATGTATGGCCAAAAACCTGCAAACCAGCAGCTGCATTTAACAGGGCATCGGTACGTGTGAAATTAAAGCTGCCATCATCTTGTACAACAGCCCCATGTTTCATGAGGTTTTCGAATGTAACGGCATCAAATTCTTTTTTTACAAGTTTGGCATAGGCTGCGTCATTCACCATACCATTATACGAAATAGCAACACCAACCGGAAAAGAGGCAGCATCTTTTAATATTGATGCAGCCGCGGGTGGTGGCTGTGGTGCAGGCGGCGTTGGCGCCGGCTGTTCCTCAATCGCCTCTTTTTTGCAGGCACTGAAAAGCAATACCATTAGCAATGCCCGCCAGGCTATGAACCGGTTAATTGTTATCATTTTTCTATAAAAGTTTTGATTGGAAGAGAACGAAAAAAAGAACACAATAAGGAGGCTTTATTAAAAACAGTTAGCATCAAGCAAGTGGCGGGTGAAAAAAGCATGCAGCGGCTTTTGGCAATCGTTTATAAAAGTTATCCCTACGAATGTAATAAATTCATGCGTAGTTGCAACCGATTGCATAAATTTTTATTTTTAATATTTAGAAGCACTTTATCGAATTTATTATTTATATTGAAATGAAAAAGTAAACAATTCTCACGATTTTTATGCAACCGATTGCAATATGAAAAGTAAAAAGGAAGTCACCATATACGATATTGCCCGGAAGCTTTCGCTTTCCTCCGCTACCATCAGCCGTGGATTGCAGAACCACCCCGCCATTAATAAAAACACCCGTAAACGAATACAGGATGCCGCGCGCGAGCTGGGCTACAGGCCCAATAATTTTGCTGCCAACCTGAGAAAGCAAAAAACCAATACCATCGGCGTTTTGGTACATGAGCTGAACAGCAATTTTATTACCTCTGTTCTCGCCGGTATAGAAAAAATAACTACAGAATCCGGTTACGATATCCTTATTGCACATTCCACTGAAGATGCTGGTAAAGAAGCTGCCAATGCGCTTAACCTTTTTCATAAAAGGGTGGATGGCTTAATCGCCTCGCTTTCCTTTAACACTGAAAACTTGGATCATTTTAAAATGTACGAAGAGAAAGGGATACCGGTTATTTTCTTTGACCGAGTGGAAGAAAGCAGCGACTATACCAAAGTGATCATTGATAATTACAAATGCGGCTACCAGGCTACGCAGCACCTGGTGGAACAGGGATGTCGGCGTATAGCCATGATCACCGCCAGCCTGAAGCGAAACGTATATGCACAGCGCCACCGCGGGTATAAAGATGCCCTGTACGATAATGGTATAGAATATAACAAAGCCCATGTGCTGGTGAAAGACCTGAGTGAGCAGGCTGGCGTGGAAGCGGCAAAACAATTGTTGGCCATGAGTCCTATGCCGGATGCTGCTTTTTTTACCAACGACTTTACCGCCGCCGTATGTATGAAAACATTAAAAGAGCATGGCATGCGTATACCGGAAGATATTGCCATTGTGGGATTTAATAATGATGCGATCGGGAAAATAGTGGAGCCGCAACTTACCACCATCCATTACCCGGGCATGGAGATGGGCGAAATAGCGGCGCGCAACCTGATTCATCACCTTAATGGTACATCCGACATCAAAAACACCAATACCATCGTGGTGCGTTCGGAACTAATCATCCGGCAATCATCGCTAAAAAAAGGGCTTTAAGGACAGGCTTATGAAACGTCTTATTTTGCTTTTACTGTTTATTTGTCTGCACAACATTCTATATGCTGAAACCGGCTACGAACTGTGGCTGCGGTACAAGCCGGTTGAAAACAAAATACTGCAAACAACTTATCAATCGGCTTTGCGGCAGGTAGTGCTTAATGGAAGTTCCGCTACATTTGATGCCATCCGGAAAGAATTAGAGAAAGGGTTGCAGGGGCTGTTGCAGTCAACACCTTCGTTTGCAAATGATGTAACAATAAATGGAACCTTGCTGGTGGCGCCCGCAAGTTCTGCCAAAATGCAAAAGCTAAATCTGGCTAAGGATTTAAAAACAATTGGTAAAGAAGGTTATATCATTTCCAGCCAAAACATAGAAGGTAAAAAAGGAATTGTCATTACCGGCAACAGCGATAAAGGTTTGTTTTATGGCGTGTTTCACCTGCTGCGGCTGATGCAGACCAATCAATCCATTCAAACTTTACATATTGTAGCTGCACCAAAACTAAAGCTGCGTTTACTGAATCACTGGGATAATCTGCACCGGACCGTGGAGCGTGGCTACGCCGGTTTTTCGCTTTGGAACTGGCATACCTTACCTCACTATATTGATCCGCGCTATATTGATTATGCCCGCGTCAATGCCTCTATTGGCATCAACGGTACGGTACTCACCAATGTAAACGCAAATGCTACGGTGCTAACACCCGTTTATTTAGAAAAAGTAGCAGCACTGGCCAAAACCTTCCGGCCTTATGGTATTAAAGTATACCTGACTGCCCGCTTCTCCGCACCGGTAGAAATTGGTGGCCTTAAAACAGCCGATCCGCTAGATGCAGGCGTTAAGCAATGGTGGAAACAAAAAGTAGCAGAAATCTATCAACTCATTCCCGACTTTGGTGGCTTTTTGGTAAAGGCCAATTCGGAAGGGCAGCCGGGCCCGCAAAATTATGGCCGCAGCCATGCAGATGGAGCCAACCTGCTGGCAGATGCTGTTGCACCATTTGGTGGCGTGGTAATGTGGCGCGCCTTTGTATATAGCAATGAAGTGCCCGACGACCGGCATAAACAGGCATACAACGAATTCAAGCCGCTGGATGGAACCTTCAGGCCCAATGTAATGGTGCAGGTAAAAAATGGCGCTATTGACTTTCAGCCGCGCGAGCCTTTTCACCCACTTTTTGGCGCCATGCCCAAAACACCGCTGATGATGGAGTTTCAGGTAACGCAGGAATACCTGGGTCAGGCTACCAACCTGGTGTACCTGGCGCCGCTGTTTAAAGAAACATTAGACAGCGATACCTACAGCAATGGTAGCGGCAGCACCGTAGCAAAGGTTATTGATGGAAGTGTAAATGGAAATCAGCTCAGAGGAATGGCAGGCGTATCCAACATTGGTAACGATATCAATTGGACCGGACACCCCTTTGCGCAGGCCAACTGGTACAGCTACGGCCGCCTGGCATGGGATCATCAGCAGGCTGCAGAAAAGCTGGCTGAAGAATGGCTGCGCATGACCTTTACCAACGACGCCCAATTTCTTGCAGATGCAAAAAAAATGATGATGCGCAGCTGGGAAATCACCACACGGTTTTCTACACCAATAGGATTGCATCACCTGATGGGCACCAACCATCATTATGGCCCTGCGCCTTGGGTGGCTGATTTGTCGCGTGCAGATTGGAATCCGGTATATTATCATAAAGCTGATAGCACAGGAATTGGTTTTGACAGAACAAAAAGCGGCTCCAATGCACTGGGCCAGTATGCACTTCAAATTCAAGCTGCATGGAAAGACCCCCAAACCATTCCGCAGAAATACCTGCTTTGGTTTCACCACCTGCCTTGGACCTACCAATTAACATCAGGAAGAAATGTGTGGGAAGAACTTTGTTATCAGTACAACACAGGGGTAGATTCAGTACGGTGGATGCAACATACATGGAACCGATTAAAAGGAAAAATAGACGTTTCGCGATTTGAGCAAGTACAAATGCTGCTGCAGGTTCAATACAAAGAGGCCGTTTGGTGGCGCGATGCCTGCGTGCAATATTTTCAAACTTTTTCCCGGATGCCTATACCGCCACAATATCCAAAGCCAAAAAAAACACTGGAGTATTACAAAAGCCTGCAGTTTCCTTTTGCGCCCGGTATTTAATCTTTAAAATGAAATTGATAAATAGCAACAATGAATTAAGTGTAATAAGAAACAAGGCTTGGCAAAAATTGGCCTACATCCAAAAAGCTTAATACTGGCTTTCTTTAAAAGGAAAAAGAGACGTTTGATCAAAAATTGAAATATGGAAAACCTACAGTCTATAAAATCATTGGCTGTAATTAGAAACACAATTGTTGGAGTAATGCACTCATAAATTGAAAACAGCAGAACAGAATTTTTATAAAAAACTGAAACCTAAAAATTTAAACCCAGCTATGAACCTTATGCCGATTGCACAAAAATCATTATCAAAATGGCTGCCGCTTTGCCTGGCAGCAGGTTTTATTGGTTGTTCACAGGTTAAAGAAGCACAGGGCCTGCGTCCGCCATCAGCACCTTTGGTTAGCCACATGTATACGGCCGATCCGTCCGCACACGTGTTCAATGGCCGTATTTATGTTTATCCCTCGCACGATATTGATGCGGGCGTGCCCGAAGATGATATGGGAGGCCACTTTGCCATGCGCGATTACCATGTGTTGTCCATGGATTCTATTGGCGGTCAGGTAACCGATCACGGTGTGGCGCTGAAGCTGGAAGATATTCCCTGGGCCGGCAAGCAACTGTGGGCACCCGATGCGGCCCATAAAAACGGAACTTATTACCTGTATTTTCCTGCTAAAGACAAAGAAGGTGTTTTCCGTATTGGC
>CBDTUH010000268.1:0-4955 GCA_965363375.1 uncultured bacterium | reverse complement strand
CTTTTCTCTTTAATGTGAATAAACCATTTGGCAATGTAAGATACCAGCAGCGCCGTCACTAATCCTATCATGTAAAGCCCCATCATAACCAGCCCCTGCAGGCTTAAAAAGCCAAGATAGTAGGTGTTGGGAATCACCAGGCCTATCAATATAATATACACCGGCAGGCGCGCGCTGCAGCTAATTAAAGGAGTAACTAAAATGGTAAGTAAGCGCTCTTTTTGGTTTTCGATAGAGCGGGCGCTCATGATGGCGGGCACGGCGCAGGCAAAACCACTGATGAGCGGCATCACACTTTTGCCATTGAGGCCTACGCTGCGCATGAGGCGGTCGGTTAAAAAAGAAATGCGCGCCATGTAGCCGGTATCTTCTAAAAGCGTAATCAATCCAAACAGGATCATGATCTGCGGAATAAAGATAACAATGCCACTGAGGCCGGCAATAATACCATTTACCAGCAGATCGCTCCACCACCCTTCAGCCAGGTTATCAGACAAAAAGCCGCTGATATTGGAAAATAAAATTTCGATCCACTCCATGGGATACTGCGCCAGCAAAAACACTGATTGAAACAGCAGGAACAGTACGCCCAGCAAAATAAGATAACCCCACCTGCGGTGCAGTAATACATTATCCAGCTTATCGGTTAGCAACGTTTGCTGCAGCGGGTCGGGCTCGGTTACCGCCACATTCATAATGTGCTTAATGCGACTGTAGCGCTGCATGATTTCGGTAGCCTGTGTTTTGGTAGGGTTAAAGCTGTGGGTCTGTTCCACTTCTTCAATGTCCGTTTGCAGGCGATCGTTCAGTGCAAACTCCTCGTGGTTAATAAGGTAATGCACGGCGGCATAGTCGCTAATGCCGGGCACCAGTTTTTGCACGTCTATAATTGATTCAGGCGCCAGCGATTTGTTGTCAATAAAATCGCGCGCAGGTGCCTGGTATAAATTGTTAACCGTTTGCTCAATCGCTTTTTTCAGCTGTGGCACGCCTTTTTGCTTGCGCGGGTTTACGGCCACCACGGGCACGCCCAGCTCGCGCTCCAGCTCGGCCAAGTCTACCTGTATGCCTTTCTTTTTGGCCAGGTCCAGCATCGTCAATGCTATCACCACCGGCTGCTTCAGGTCAATGATCTGCGTACAAAAAAGTAAGTTCCTTTTTAAATTGTTGGCATCTACCACCACCACCAGCACATCGGCTTTAATATCGGCATCTTGCTTTAGCAGCACGCGGTAACTAACCCATTCATCGAGCCGCTTGGGGTACAGGCTGTAGGTGCCGGGCAGGTCAATAATTTTGGCGGTGCGGCCATCGGGCAGTTGGGTATTGCCGGTTTTTTTATCTACGGTTACACCCGGAAAATTGCCTACCTTCTGGTTCAGACCTGTTAATACATTAAACAGCGATGTTTTTCCGCTATTAGGATTACCGACTAACGCTATATGTATGGAAGAGTTTGTCACTTGTTGCGCCGCAAAGGTAGCCCGCGATAATTGTCTTGATTTACGAAATCAGAAGTTTTACCAAAACCTTTAAAATTTAGCATGTATTTATTTTCACATTTTAGCGTCTCTCTCGTTACCCATTTACCTTTGTTACCAATTACCTCAAAAAATCCATTTGTGATGAAAAGAAACCTTGTGATTTTGTTTTTGATGGCAGCTACGCTGGTGCAGGCGCAAAAGTTGAAAAAAGAAGACCGCCAGTTGATGGCCCACCTGCAACAGCACGTGCAGGTGCTGGCACACGATAGCCTGCAGGGCCGCCGCACCGGCACCGAGGGCGAGCAGAAAGCCATTGCCTACATTCAAAAACAGTTTGCCGAAATAGGATTGTCGCCCAAAGGCTCAAGCGATTACCTGCAAACCTTTACAATAGATGAAGGAAAGCAGGTGGGCGCCGGCACTTTCCTGAGTGTAGGCGGTCGCGAGCTGACAGCAGGTAAAGATTATTTTCCGCTGGTTTATTCTTCTAACATCAATATGGAAGCCCTGCCCTCAATGGTGCTGCAGGAGCCAGAAATGCCCTGGTTTTGGGATTTAAAAGAAACACTTGAGGATGCCAGCAACAATCCGCATTTTGACATACATGCTGCTGTAAAAGAAAAAGTAAAAGAAATTAAAGGTAAAGGTGCTACGGCCCTTTTCATCTACAACACCTCTAATGTTAAAGACGGTATTGCCTTTAACGGCCGCGACCGCTCGGCTGCACTTGATATCCCGGTAGTGTATATTACTGCTGATGCTGTTTCCAAACATTTTAACGACCCTTATGCTACGCTGGATATAAAACTGAAAACCGATGTAGTGGCCAAAACGCGCAGCGGCAGCAACGTGGTGGGGTACATAGATAATGGTGCTGCCCACACGGTTATTTTAGGAGCTCACTTTGACCACCTGGGCATGGGTGAAGACGGCAACAGCATGGTGCGCAACGTAGCCGAAATACATAATGGTGCAGACGACAATGCCAGCGGCACTGCAGCCATGATAGAGCTGGCGCGTATGTTGAAAGGCTCTAAATTAAAAGGCAACAATTACCTCTTTATTGCTTTTTCCGGCGAAGAGCTGGGCCTGTATGGTTCTAAATATTTTACCGAAAACCCAACCATCGATTTAAGCAAGGTAAGCTACATGATAAATATGGATATGTTGGGAAGGCTGAACGGCACTACCCCTACTTTAACGGTGGGTGGCTACGGCACCTCGCCCGCTTGGAGCGCAGCCTATACTGTAAAGGGAAAAAAAGGACTTTATGCGGGTCCGCTTCAATACAAGTTTGACAGCAGCGGCACCGGCCCCAGCGATCATACTTCTTTTTACCGCAAAAACATTCCCGTGCTTTTTTATTTTACAGGATTGCACAGCGATTACCACCGCCCCGGCGACGATGCCGATAAAGTAAACTACACCGGGCAGATGCATATTGTAAAACACATTTACAGCGTGATAGAAGCCGCTGCCGGCGAAAGCGGCAAGCTGGCCTTTACGCCCACGCGCGAAGTGCAAATGAGTACCGGTTCACGCTTTAGCGTATCGCTCGGCATCATGCCCGATTATACGTACAGCGGCACTGGTGTAAAAGTAGATGGCATCAGCGAAGGCAAAGCAGCACAAAAAGCCGGCATACAACAGGGCGATGTTATTACCAAACTGGGAACGCACAACATCAGTAGTATGGAGGCTTATATGCAGGCCTTAAGCAAGTTTAAAGCCGGCGATGCAACTACTGTTGAATACACACGCGGTGCGGAAAAAAAGAAAGCCTCCATTGTTTTTTAAATCTAAAAGATTGCGCAACAACATATGAAACTGGCCCTGAACAATGCCGACCTGGCAGATGATTTTTTTGAAGAAACGCGGCTGCTGGGCATTATGGCACCTGTAAAAGATTACCAGTTTTGCTGGATGCTCAATCATTTGCTGGATCTTGATTTTCGCATCAACAACGAAATAGAGATACAGCTCACCAAAAAGATGCGCAACTACTTTTTTTCGGTGTACGAGTATGCCGAAAAAACCAACGCGCTGGTGCATTATTTATACAACAACCAGTTTGACGGCGAGTACCTGCTGCCCGAGTTTAAACACCTCGATTTTTTGTGGCTGCTGAAGGGCGATGTGGTGACCGATGTGTCGCTTGATTTGCTGATACAATCCATCCGCAGCATCAACGGTGTACAACTGGTGGTGGAGCTGACCAACGAAAAAATAAAGAACAAAGAACACCTGGTGTTTTAAAGCTTAAAAGGGAAAAAGAGACATTTTACTAAAATATAAAACCGCTTGTTATGTGGACCGAAAAGGAAAATGCAATGTATCAGAAGTTTGAGTTTAAAACCTTTGTAGAAGCTTTTGCTTTTATGACGCAGGTAGCGCTGCTGGCTGAAAAAGCAGACCATCACCCCCGCTGGACCAATGTGTACAACACGGTTGAAATCTGGCTGAACACGCACAGCGCCGGCAACACCATCACCGAAAAAGATCGCAAGCTGGCACAAGCTATTGATGCATTAAAAGGAAAATAAGACGTTTTGTTGATTGTAAAATGTATTAATAAAGTTGTTTGGTAAAACGTCTCTTTTTCCTTTTGATGAAAAGTGTTGGAATCAACAACCATTGACCTGTCATGCTGAACTTGTTTCAGCATCTCCTGCAATTGCAGAAACGTCTTCTTTTTCTTTTATACTTGACATAAAAAAAGAGAAAAACGGTTAAGCTTTTCTCTTTTATAAAAACGTCACTTTTTCCTTTTAAACGTTTGTTACAACAATCGCTTTTTCACCTTTTGCTGTGCACACGCCGATGGGTTGCAAATGATTTTGCAAGCTGTGTGAAGTAAACAATTGCTGCAACTCTTCAACACCGCTTTTATCAACCGCAATCAATAAGCCGCCATTGGTTTGCGGGTCTGGCAGCAGGTTAAACGCTTCCATCACGTTCACCCCTTTTTCAAACTGCACTTTGGCGCTGTACGAGTTCCAGTTGCGGAACGTAGCATCGGGTGTAATGCGTTGCTGCAAATAGGTTTCTACACCGGGCAGTTTTTGTATGTGGTTGTAATAAAGTTGTGCGCCTAGACCGCTGCCTTCGGCCATTTCCAGTAAATGTCCCAATAAACCAAAACCGGTAACATCGGTAACCGCATGTACGCTTTCCATCTTTCCTAAGGCAGCGCCAATGCTGTTGAGTGTAGTGAGGTTTTGCAGCAAACCTTCATAGTGTTCTTCCTGCAGCAAACTTCTTTTTACAGCCGTGGCCAATATACCGGTGCCGAGGGGCTTGGTTAAAAAAAGCAGGTCACCTTCCTGCGCCGTATTGTTCTTTTTTAAATGTTTAGGATGCACCGTACCGGTAACGGCCAGTCCAAAAATAGGATCCTGCGAATCAATGGTGTGGCCACCTGCTAATGGGATGCCGGCTTTTTCGCAAACCGCTTTACCGCCCGCTAAAACT
>CBDTUH010000267.1:0-4961 GCA_965363375.1 uncultured bacterium | reverse complement strand
CGGCGCCTGGTTATCCATACCATCTACCAATTGGTTCACGCGCGGGCTGCCGCTGCCATTAAAGCCGCGGGTGCTGATGGTTTTGAATGTGAGGGAAGAGGTGGTGAGGTCGATGCCTTTTTTGTAAGCCGCAATATCGTAATAGCTGGTGGCCGGTGCGGTAGCAATGGTGGCGGCGCCAATACGCTCAATAGATACCGGCGCATCCAGTATGCGCATGGGCACGCGCGAGGCGCCCACTACCACACCCTGCGCCAGCAGCGATTGTGGCTGCAGGTTTACTGTTATTGCTTCACCTGTTTGTACCTCTGTTTCTGCAGGCTCAAAACCTATGGAAGAAACCGTGAGGGTAACCGGCAGCGCTTTTACAGACAATGCAAAGTTGCCATCGTTACCGGCAAGGGCACCTTTATCGGCACCTTTTACCATTACCGATGCGGCCGCTACAGGCAGGCCCGTTTCCTTACTGATGATCTTGCCCCTGATGGTAACCTGTGCATGCAATATCCATTGCACGGATAGCAGCGCCAAAAGGAAAAATAGACGTTTTTTCATGATCCTGTTTTTTTGATGAACAATGAGGTGATGCTTTTACAGGATAGCAGACATGCCACTTTTCTTTTAAAGGAAAAAGCGCCGGATTTTAAAAAGGGTTTAGAGACGTTTTTTTATGGATGCCCGCCAAGGTAAAAAGCCACAATGCGATCGGTGATCTGCGGGTTTTTGGGTACGGAATGAAATACATCATCCCACCAGGGCACGCTTATGCCAAAGCAGCTGTTAGGATACTTGCAGTGATGATAAATGTGATAACGGAAAAGACGTGGAAATACCCTGGCAGCCCAGGCCTGGTGAATGATTTTGTGCATGGTATAGTAGCCAACCATGCCAAAGCAAAAGCCGGTAAAAAAAGTAAAATAATTTTGGAGGTTATAACTGATGGCACTCAACAACACCAGCAAAACCAGCATAAGCAGCCGCTGCGCGGCGGTTACTTTAATTTCGGTAGGATGCGAGTGGTGATGGTTGTGTGCCTGCACCATCTGGCTGGCAGTTGCGGCCCCTTTGCGGTGCATCCAGAACCGGTGCAGAATGTATTCGGTAAAAGTCCATGTGAGCCAGCCGGCTACCAGCAGCAGCGCCTGAAAAAGTAGTGCAGAATATGATTTGAGAAGAGAAGTGCTAATCAGCAATGGCAGCAATAAGGTGCAGAAAACAGACAGGCACTTGAGTTGTTGCCAAAAGTGATGGTATCGTTGTCCTAAAATATAATACGGTGACATAAAAGAGATTTTAAAGGTTTTTGAAAACGTTTCTTTTTTGTTTTAAGCTATAGCGGCACGGCGTGGTTCTGGTTTAGAATTGCAGGGTTGGGTCAATAGCTGGTGTGTACATGGCCGATTTGCTAAACAAAAACCATTTTTCCTCTTTCATCATATCCGGCACTAAAAATTTACTTTTTCAGTTCAATCACAGCCTGGTAAAGTGAGTTGTGCAACAGTACTTTGGCGCAAGTGCCATCATTGTAAAAAAACTCGTTGTAAGCCCCGTCGGGAAACTGCACTTTATAATGATTAGCCCCCATCTTGCGCACTGGCACCATCTGCTGAAACACATCGGAAAACACATGTGTAAGCGCTATGGGCTCTTTCAGGTACAGGGTCAGCAGCGTGTGGCGGATGGGGTATAGCAGCATCTCTTCTTTTTTACTGCCTTTGCTTACCAGGTAGCGGTGGCCCTGCAGGTGCATGGTTTGGGCCAGTTTCTGCCTGCCGTTCATGCTGCGGCTGACCGAAGAATACACAAGGATGTTGTTTTCAAAATGCGCTTCTTCTATCGCTTTAAAGCTTAGTGGTATCACAAACCTGGTTTGCACCTGCGAGTGGAGCCTGAAAAGAATTTTGCCGTTAGCCGTTTCTTCTTTCACCTGTAGCGTGCCCACGGTTTTGCCCTGCTGGCGAATGCTGTAAGCCAGGGTTTTGGTTTGGGTATGTGCTACCAGTGCACTTACCAGGGCCAGCAGCAGCAATGCAGCAACGCGCGCAGCCATGATGCCTTTGGCAAGCAGCAACTGAAATTCGTGTGGATGCGTTTGGCGGTAGCGCCGTAGTAGTAGTATGATAGTTGCCCATAACATAAAGCTGTTTTAAAAGGAAAAAGAGACGTTTGGAATATTGAACAGGGAAAAAGGAGTATAGAATGATGAAGAAGTGAATCGTTAACAGGGAATAAGGAAATATTCAATATTCAATGTTCAATTTTAAAAGGGAAAAGAGACGTTTTATCCATTTACTGATTTACCAGTTATCTCATCAACCAATATCACAAAACCTAAAAGGAAAATCAGACGTTTTGCTTTCAATTCTTTTTCTCCGCCTCTCTGTGTGAAATAATTAAAAAGAAAATCAGACGTTTTCAAACTTGGCGCCTTTGCGTGAAATGGCAAAAGGAAGGCGAGACGTTTTACTTTTTGCGGAAGGTAAGGGCCAGCCCGGCCATGCCCTGCACCATGCTTACTTTGTTTTCCGGTATCAGCAGTTCTGTTTTGTCGGCGGTACCGTCGTTGTAGGTGTAGTGCAGCGCTTTCATTTTGGCGGGCGGCGCCAGGTTCACGTCAGCCACCAGTTCCAGGCCTATCTTTCTTTTTTCTTTTCCTAAAGGAACGCGGCCACTGAAGTTGGCGCCAGGCACCAATGCATTGTTGCGGCTATCTTTAAAGTTATAGACGTAGCTAAGCATGTAAAGTGCGGGGCCATAGCCGAGTTTTATTTTGGTGTTGGGTAATGTATGTTCAAAGCCGGCACCCAATTGGTACACTTTGTAGTTGATGTTTACATGCGTGCCCAAAGAACCTCCAAAAAGACCAAGAAAGTCACCTGTGCCTTCGTTTCTAAATCCGCTGACCTCGTTTTGGCCGGCAATACCGCCCAGCAGGTACACGCTTTTGTTTTCTTTTACCTTTTTACCCACTTTCAGCAAAACCGGAACACCGCTGTAAACGATGGGATATTCGGTTTTTCCTCCCCAGCCCAGGAAGCTGAAATAGCTGGTGTGGTTGAAGTTGTTTTTAATTAAAGTTTTTTTGATAGAGCTTTTGGGGCCACCCCAGCCGGCGCCGGTACTTGCAGATACAAACCATTGGGGTGTTTGTGCCTGAGAGGCTGAAGCAGCAACGGTAATGGCAGCAACCAGTAAATATTTTCTCATAATGTGTGTTTTTAGGTGAATTGACATACCGAAGCTACCCCCACACAAAGACGATTTATAATTGAATGATAGGCGGTGCACTGCGCCATTTGCAGAAATTGCAAAAGACGGCACTGTGCTATTGCAGTTTCGTATTTTTTGCGGTATCTTAATAGAATCTTCAGCCGGGTTGCAGTTTTACAAAAAAACAACCTGACCTGAACTTCCTCTATGCCTACAAAATCCTTACAGGAGCTATTGTTTCAGCAGGTAAAGGAAAAGCTGCCCGGGGCCACGCCGCTGGTAGATACTGTGGCCGAGGTGCTGCACCTAAGCAACGACAGCGCCTACCGCCGCATTCGCGGTGAAACTCCGCTGGTGCTGGAGGAAGTGCAAACGCTTTGCAAGGCGTACAACCTGTCGCTCGACGGGCTGCTGCAGATAAAAAATAACACCACCTCCTTTTCCGTAATGCGGGTGAACAATCAGGATCACGATTTTGGCAAGTACTGGACCGACCTTTTGCAAACCTTGCAGTGGGTGGCATCGCACCGGCAAAAGCAGATTATTTACATGACCAAGGACATGCCTTTTATCTACAACTTTTGCTTTAAGCCCTTGTTTGCCTTTCGGCATTTTTTCTGGATGAAAAGCATTTTGCAGCACCCCGATTATACCGGCAAAACCTTTTCTGTAGACTATCTGCCGCCCGAGATAGAGGCGCTGGGAAAAGGAATTTTAAAGGTTTATAACGACATACCCTCTATTGAGCTGTGGAACACCGAGTCGTTCAACAGCACGCTGGCGCAGATAGAATATTACCAGGATGCGGGCTTTTTTGCCTCCGATGAAGATGCTTACATGCTGTACCACACCATGCAGCAGCTGATGCAGCACCTGCAGCAGCAGGCAGAGTGGGGCTGCAAGTTTTTGCCGGGCGAAAGCCCCACAGCTCGCCCCGATAACTACAGCTTTTACTATAACCGCGTGGTGCTGGGCGATAATACCATAGTGATACAAACCGACGATGTGAAAACGCTGTACCTCAATTACGATGTGCTGGACTATATGGTAACGCAGGACCAGGCACTGTGCAACGAAACGTATAGCAAGCTGCAAAACCTGATGCGCCGTTCTACCCTCATCAGCAGCAGCGGCGAAAAACAGCGCCACCACTTTTTTAACCTGCTCTATGAAAAAATACCTACCGGCAAACGCCCACAATTTAACGACATGCTGCCATGACCGCACAAGCACAATTATTTGCGACACTGAAAAAGCAGCTGCCGCCCCACCTGTCTATGGTAGACGAGGTGGCCTCGGTGCTGGGCATTAGTACCGACAGTGCCTACCGCCGCATACGTGGCGATAAAGAGCTGTCGCTTACCGACCTGCAAAAACTTGGTGGCCACTTTCGCCTGTCGCTGGATGCGCTGCTGCAGGGCGGCACCGGTGCTTTTGTGTTTAAAGGGCAGTTTGTAAACCCCACTACTTTTAAGTTCGACGAGTACCTGGCCAACATGGTGCAGCAGGTAAAGTACATGAACAGCTTTGGCCAAAAGAAGATGTATTACCTCTGTAAAGACATTCCCATCTTTCACCACTTTCATTTTCGCGAGCTGGCGGCCTTTAAATATTTTTTCTGGATGAAGGCCATCATCAACCACCCCGATTTCTCGAATAAAAAATTTAGCCTGGCCGACTACCCCGATGCCTGTTTTAACCTGGGCCAAAAGGCATTGCAGTATTATAACCAACTGGATTCGGTAGAAATA
>CBDTUH010000266.1:0-4990 GCA_965363375.1 uncultured bacterium | reverse complement strand
AATAGTAACCAGCGGTTATGATGATTATGCCATAAAAGCTTTTCAACACAACGTAGCAGACTACCTGCTAAAACCAATTGATAAGCTTCAATTGATAAATGCCATACAAAAAGTAAGAGCCCGGCTGGACGAGCGTAGCCATGACCAGATTGCAGAACTGATCAGAAAAGTAGAGCACATCAACCATCACGGGCAGATAGCACTGCCCACTTTTGAAGGGCTGCAAATGGTAAACATCGACAATATCATTTGCTGCGAATCAGACAGCAACTATACCAAGGTTCATTTGAAAAGCGGGCAAAAGCTGGTAGTGTCAAAAACATTGGGCGATGTGGAAGAGATGCTGAAAGATTACAGTTTCATTCGTGTGCACCACTCCTATATGGTAAACATGAATGAAATACAGAAATACGTAAAAGTGGATGGCGGCCACCTGGTAATGTCCGACGGTTCCATTGTGTATGTATCAAGACACAAAAGAGACCTGCTGCTGAAAAAACTCACGCACAATAAGTAATTACTCTTACCAACCACTCAATCATTACTGCATTGATCAACGCTTAATAAAGCCGTTTACTCATTGTAACAATAAAAAGGCTGGAGGCCACATTAGCTTTGAAATTGAAAGCACCATTTCTTCATTTTTTAAACTAACTATCATGAGAAAGCAAATGATTTCTGCAACAGGCTTGTTGCTAACCTTCCTGTTTTTTTCTGCTACTTCTTTTGGCCAGTATTATGCACATCACAATACTTTTCTCAAAGCCACGCTTGTTGACTTTATGTCGATGGAAAGCAAATCTGAAAAAGACATGGCTACAGTTTCCATAGATGCCAACTTTAAGCTGCAAAAGGCTTTCAACCGGCAGTTTAAGAACGCCTCCAATGTAAACTGGTACAACCTTAAAAAGCAATACCTGGCCGTGTTTGACAACGAAGGAAAAAAAACCAGGGCCCTGTTCACAAAAAATGGCTATAACATTTATGCCATTGCCTATGGTGGTGAAAAAGACCTGCCAAAAGATTACAGAAAAAGCCTCAAATCCAATTATGTTGATTTTGAAATTTTAAATGTGGCGGAAGTTCGCGCGTCCATAGTTAAACACAGCACCTGGCTGGCTACACTGAAAGACGAAAACAACCTGGTAGTAGCACGTATCATCGATGGTGGCCTTGACGAGTTTGCCCGCTACGATACCAAGCCTAAAATGACAAAAAAACAAAGAAGAGGACGCATTATTATACCGAATGAATAACCATCAACCAACGCAAAAACTGTAATACACAATAAGAGCTTTTACGAATACGTGTGCTTGGAACCAAAGAAGTGTTGCAGCGATTGCATTGAGAACCACAACCACTGTTTAAGAAATAAAAATGCCTATGGTTATACATAGGCATTTTTATTGATTGTGACCAATTAAGGTTGCACATTAAAAAAAGCTGACGATCCGGATATTTTTTACCGGCCATCAGTTTCTGGCGTTTGGTTCTGCTCAGTTGGCGCACTTTCGTTGCTGTCACTACTGCTACGTTCCTCTTCTTTCATCTGACTCATACCCATTGATATGTTTTCTTCAGCAGCCGGGTTGGCCGATGTGTTTCCATACTGACCTTCCTTGTGCGGTGCATCCTGTTCGTTGATTCCTACTTTTTTATCTTCATTCATAGCTAAAAGTTTTTTTTATCCGTACAAAAAGCGAACCATGCCGACTATTTAATCTGCCACACTGCTGGTATTCACCAGTTTGCCAAAGAAAACCGAATTCATCATCAGCTTGGAGCCACCAAGCCAAAAGGCGCGGAAGTTAGGATTGTCGGCAATGGAAATGATCTTGCCACTGCCTATCCCGTTTACCACCACGGCGGCAGAATTCCTGATATGCTCCAGGTTTTCACGGCTTACCCAGCCGCTTTGCAGCGGTTTGTCTTTGTAATAAAAAGGGGTATTAAAAGGGTTTTTAGACTTTTCGAGGAAGACGCGGTTTCCTTTAAAAAGGCTTACCGTAGGTGTGCTGTAGCCATAAGCCAGCGGGTGCGTGCCATCTACCGAAGCTTCAAAAATAGCACCGCGAACGGCTTGGGCGCCTGTCAGCTGTTCTCTTTCAGCATAAGGCAGCCTGGCGGCGCTGTCAATAGCAGGTTTTGGCCTTTTCAGCGAGGCGCCACTAATACCGTTTTGCGCGGCCCACTGCGCACCTTCTTCAATAGCTATCAGCACACCACCATTCTGTATCCAGCTTTTAAGCCGGTCTTTGTTTAAAGTATTGTAATTGCCGCCAACCATAATGATGGTGGTATAGCGGTTGAGATCGGCGCGGTTAAAGTCATCCTGCTCCAGGTGTGTCAGCGGAATATTAAAACGCTGGTCCATCAGGTGCCACACTTCACCGGCATCCAGTGCATTTACCCCCTGCCCCACTATCAAGGCTACCGATGGTTTGTTAACGGCAGCAAAGCGGCTGCTGCCCAGGTCGCTGCCCGAGCTTACAGAACCGGTATTAACAGCCAAAAAAGCCAGACCGTATTTGGCCGAAATGTTTTGTATGGTACGGTATACACTGTCTGCATTAGTGGTTTGTATCTGCACCGGAATGGAAACGGTTCCTTGCCCAAATTTTTTAGGGCTTCCGTTTACTACCATTTCAAAAGCGTTGGTAGCCACTTTTACGTTCAGGCCTTTTTGCAGCAATTCATATAAAGCGGCAGGCGCATACAGTTCGTTCCATTCCAGCAGGTAGGCATACTCGCTTTTACCGCCTTGCACATCACCCACAGGCTTACTTTCGGCATATGCAGCACCCAGCAAGTTTTTATTAAATTGTGCGCCGTTCAGTTCTGCATATTGCAGGCCAAACGCCAGTGGCATGGTCCAGGCTGTGATGTCGTAAAAAAGGCTGTCTTTATACTCCAGTGTTTTATCAAATATGCCGCGAATAAGGCGGTGCTGCGGTTGCGCCGCAGGAACAACAAAGGCAGCGCCTTTATTGAATTCCTTTCCATCTGCTTTTATATTATTTGCCAGTTCGTACACTTCTATCTGGTGGCGCTGCAGCATAGTAATAAACTCACGTGTTTTGGTTTCGTCGCGCTCATTGCCTATTACATAACCTTTGGTGGCAAAGGAAGCGGCTTCGTTTACCGAACCTTTGTAAAAATCGCGCTGGTAAGCCAGGAAATCCTTACGCAGGGCGCGTGCTGCCTCCAGCGTAGAAAGCGTGGTGACAAACTGGTTGCGGATGGTATAGGGAAAGCTCAATAAACCATTGCTGGTTTCCTGCAGGTGCCCGCGCGAAGAACCCTGCTCAAACAAAATGCCGATAGCACCATTCACATCGGGGTAAGTAGAGCCTTTGCCGTAATAAAAATCGTCGTAGTTCTCTTTGGTGAAATACATGGAGCCGATGCGGTCTAAATAAGCAGCATGGTAAGTTCCCATCTGTGCGGTCAGCTCCTGGTTTTTCGCCGGCGTCAGCGGGTTTACGCGCGAGGGCACGCCCGGCTGAAAAAAGAAAGTAGCATTGCTGCCCTGCTCGTGGTGGTCGGTCAAAATGTTGGGCTTCCACTGGTGAAAGAGTTTCAGGCGGTTCTGGCTTTCCACATGCACAGCAGGCAACCAATCACGGTTCAGGTCAAACCAGTAGTGATTGAAACGGCCGCCGGGCCATACCTCGTTAAACTCGCGCGAGGCGGGGTCGGTCACCAGGTTTTTGCTGCGGTGCTGGTTTACCCAGGTAGAAAAGCGCTGCAACCCGTCGGGGTTAAAAGAAGGGTCTAAAAGAATCACGGTATTCTTTAATAAATCATCTATCTGGGACCCTTGCGCAGCAGCTAAATGATAAGCGCTTAATAAAGATGCATTGGAGCCGCTGGCTTCGTTGCCATGTATGGAGTGGCCCACCCACACCACTACGGGCATGTTTTCAATATTGAGCGAGCCGGATTTGGAAGGGTCGGTCAGCTGCAGGTGCTGCTGGCGAATGTTTTCCAGGTTGCGGTGGTTTTCGGGCGATGTGATGATGAGTACGACCTGCGGGCGACCCTCGTAGGTAAGGCCCATATTCTGCAGCTTTACACGCTCGGGCGCGGCGGTCGCAATGGCCTGCATATAATTCACCAGCCGGTCGTGCGTTACGTGCCACTCACCTACGTTGTGGTAAATAACGTCTTTTGGTTTTGGGATTTTGGCGTTGTAAGAAACGCTGTCGGGTAAATAATAACTTAATTCCTGTGCCTGCCCTTTCAATATGGCAAAGCAAAAGAGAAAGGAGAAAATTTTCTTCATGCATATAAAAGTTGAGCTATGAAATTAAGCCCTCTTTTGCTTTTGTAAGCAAGCGGCCCACTATTTCTTATGACCATATCTTAACAATCCGCTTTAAAGGGGCTGTTTGCTATTTAGTATCTTTGCCGCCCGGCTCTCCTTACTTTGACCAAGGCAGGAGCTAATTAATTATGAATAAAAAAGGCAAAGTTTTAGTGGCCATGAGCGGCGGTATAGACAGTACCGTAGCGGCCCTGATGTTACACAAAGAAGGTTACGAAGTAGTAGGCATTACCATGAAAACATGGGACTACACCGCCAGCGGCGGCGGTAAAAAAGAAACCGGCTGCTGCAACCTCGATTCTTTTAACGACGCCCGCATGGCTGCGGTTCAACACGGTTTTCCGCATTTTATACTCGACATCCGCGATGAGTTTGGATCTTTTGTGGTAGAAAATTTTGTGGAGGAATACCTGGCGGGTCGCACGCCCAACCCCTGCGTGCTGTGCAATACGCACATTAAATGGCGCGCACTGTTAAAAAGGGCCGATGCGCTGGGCTGCGATTTTATTGCCACCGGCCACTATGCGCAAATTCACCAGCATACAAACGGGCGTTATTTTATACGAAAAGGCGTGGATGCCACCAAAGATCAAAGCTATGTGCTGTGGGGCCTAGAGCAGGACCTGCTAAGCCGCACCCTGCTGCCACTTGGCACTTATCAAA
>CBDTUH010000265.1:0-5013 GCA_965363375.1 uncultured bacterium | reverse complement strand
TCAGGCGCACCATGTCGTACAGGCCGGGTGTTTGCTCTTCTCCCATCAGCACGCTTACCACGTCTTCCTGCTCCTGCTCGCTAAAGCGCTGCCCCAGGTCTAGCACCAGCACCGATTTGTCGGCTATCTTCTCTTTTTCCTTTTGCGCCAAGCTGCCCGCCAATGCTATCAATATAAAAAAGAGGACAAGGCAAAAAACAGTAAGTGACAATAAAGAGGCAAAAAATATTTTAAAAAAACTTCTCATAGTGGTAAACAATAAAACTTCTCAAAAATAAAAGATATTTGACGCCTGGGGCAATGAGTTTATGAATATAGCTTATTTACTGATTGGCGGAAATATAGGTAACCGGATGGCAAACTTGCAGGCGACCCGTGAGGCCATTGCAGCTCAAGCCGGCCAATTAAAAGGAATTTCAGACGTTTATGAAACCGCCGCCTGGGGCATGGAAAATCAACCCCCCTTCTTAAACCAGGCACTAGAGTTGGAGACTGCATTACAACCAAAAGAACTTTTAGACGTTTTGCTGCAGGTAGAAAAAAGCCTGGGCCGCGAGCGTGATCAAAAATGGGGACCACGCCTCATTGATATTGATATTTTATTATATAACGATGACGTGATAGCTGAAGAAGGCTTGCGCATTCCGCATCCGCAAATGCCCTACCGCCGTTTTGTGCTGCAGCCACTGGTGCAGATAGCCGGCGATAAAATACACCCCCTGCTGCACCAGTCTATTTACGAAATGCTGCTGCACTGCCCCGACAGCCTGGAGGTGAATAAATTTAATTGACCGCTTACTGCAACCTTCTTTACTTTGCGGCTTTGAATAGAGCGCTGACTGCTGATGAAGTATAATTTTATTACCATTGAAGGAAATATTGGTGCGGGCAAAACCACGCTGGCCAACCTGCTGTCCGAGAAACTGAACGCCCGCCTGATACTGGAAGAGTTTGCCGACAACCCTTTTCTACCCAAGTTTTATGAAAACCCGCAGCAGTTTGCTTTTCCGCTGGAGCTGTTTTTTATGGCCGAGCGCTACAAGCAGCTGAAAGAGCTGATTGGGCAGAAAGACCTATTTCAAAGTGTTACCATCACCGATTACCTGTTTACCAAATGCCTCCTTTTTGCCAAGGTTAATTTACCGGATGATGAATTCCGCCTTTACCAACGCCTGTTCGAGATTATACATCAGCAGCTGGTGCAGCCCGACATTTTGATTTACCTGCACGCTCCGGTAAGCCGCCTGCAAGAGAACATAAAAAAACGCGCACGCCCTTACGAACAGAAAATTCCGAACGAATATTTATTCAACATACAGGAAACCTACACGCACTATATTAAACAGCATAACATAAAAACCATTTTTGTGGATGCTTCCAATGCCGATTTTTTGCACAACCCGAAGCATATGGAGATTATTTTAGAAGCATTGGAAAAAGATTATCCTTCTGGGCAGCATTTTTTGTCCCTGCCTTAAAACGGAGCCTGCTTTGCTTATTTTTGCGCCGGCATTGTAAACCCGGTGCCTTGCCCGCGGGGCAACATTACCAAGCATGGAAAAAGTGAAAGTGCAGCACAGCCTCGCCCCTTTAAAAGAAGCAGAGTACCGTTATTTTATTATTGCCCGCTTTTTTTACATCATGGCGCTGCGCATGGTGGCCACGGTAGTAGCTTATAAATTGTACCAGCTCACACGCAGCTCATTTTCCATTGGGCTGGTAGGCCTTTCGGAGTTTATACCTGTTTTTTTGCTGGCACTTTATTCGGGTTACATCATCGACAAGTCGGACAAGCGCAACATGCTGGTGCGCGGCATTTTTTCCTATTCCATTTGCGTGCTGTTGCTCATACTGGTGACATCGCCTTATGCAGAGGAAAATTTTTCAGCTCTTTCACGGCAACTTTCGTTTTATGTCATCATTTTTTTCAGCGGCATTGTACGTGCTTTTGTTGGGCCTACCACGCACGCCATTATTGCGCAATTGGTGCCGCGCCACATACTGCACCTGGCGGCCAATATTTCTTCTACCACCTGGCTTATGGCATCTATTTTAGGGCATGCTACCGGCGGATTTTTTATTGCCTGGTTTGGCGTGCATACCACTTTTTACATTATTGGCGCTTACGTGCTGTTAGCCGGGTTTATTGTTTCCAATATTAAAAGCAAACCTGCCGCACCTGTAAACAAAGATGTAAAAGCATGGGCCAGTGTAAAGGCTGGTTTGCGTTACGTATTTCAAAACAAAATATTGCTGGGTGCTATTTCACTGGATTTATTTGCCGTGCTGTTTGGCGGCGCCGTGGCGCTGATTCCGGAGTTTGCCGACCGCATTTTAGATGTGGGCCCTATTGGTTTTGGCTGGCTTAATGCGGCGGTAGATATTGGGTCTGTCTCCATGATTATTTTAATCACACTTTTTCCGCTGAAGCGACACCAAGGTAAGATTTTGATGGCCGGTGTGGGCGGCTTTGGCCTTTGCATTATTGTTTTTGGGCTGTCGGATATTTTCTGGATGTCGTTTGCCGCGCTGGTGGTAGCCGGCATGCTCGATGGCATTTCGGTAGTGATACGAGGCACCATTTTGCAGCTAACAACGCCCGATGAAATGCGCGGGCGCGTTTCATCTGTCAACTCCATGTTTGTAAACAGCAGCAACGAACTAGGCCAGTTTGAAAGCGGCTTTACGGCCCGTCTTTTCGGCACCGTACCAGCGGTTATTTTCGGTGGCGCCATGACGCTGATCGTAGCCATTATTGCTTGGATAAAAGCTCCCAGCCTGCGCAAGTTTGAATACTGAGTCTTAAAAGAGAAAACAGACGTTTGAAGAAGTTTTCAGTTTTGAGTTTTAGCTACTATTTTAAAAACAAAAAGAAACGTTTTGTTTTCAACTCTTTTTCTCCTCTCCTTTGTGCGAAATAATTAAAAGGAAAATAGGACTTTTTTTACAGAGAGAATTAATCATTCCACTTTCGCGGTATCGCACGCCTGTACATTTTTCTCCCGCCATTGAACCAAAAGGAAATTAAGACGTTTTGAAATTTGTTGAGAAGCAGAGAAAATAGTTAAAAGAAAAAACAGACGTTTCCTTCTACCAACGGTCAACACCAACGATGAACGAACGACTGCCAACTAAATTTTGACCACATCAGCATTAATGCGTAATTTTTAATACATAAATCACCCTCCATGCACCGCAGAAATTTTTTATACCAGACAGGCCTGCTGGCCGGCGCTTCGCTCCTGTTTCAGCAAAAGGCCATTGCACAACTTTTTGGTACGCAGCAAGGCAATATTCGTATGCTGCGCCGTGGCGTAGGCATTTTTACCGAGCGTGGCGGCACCATTGGCTTTGCCATTACCACCGAGGGCATTATTGTTATCGACTCCCAGTTTCCGGAACAGGCCGGCCATTTTATGGAGCAGGTAAAAAAAGAAAACCCGCAACCTTTTAAATACCTGTTAAACACCCATCACCATGGCGACCATACGGCCGGCAATATTGCTTTTAAAGGGGTGGTAGAACAGGTGGTAGCGCATGAAAATGCATTGCAGAATTTAAAAAATGTAGCGGAAAAAGGAGGCACCATGGATAAGCAACTACTGCCCGACCTTACGTTTAAAGATGAATTCAAACTCAAGCTGGGCGACGAAAAAGTAAAGGCCAATTATTTTGGCGCGGCGCATACCAATGGCGATGCGATGTACCTGTTTGAAGAGGCTGACGTGGTGCACATGGGCGACCTGATGTTTAACAAGCGCCATCCTTTTGTAGACCGCAGCGCCGGCGCCAACATGGCCAACTGGATAAAAGTGCTCGACAAAGCGGCAAAGGAATATGGCAAAAAAACGGTCTACATTTTTGGTCACGCTGCCAAACCTGGCGAGGAAACCGGCACAGCTGAAGATTTAAAACTTTTTGCAGCTTATCTGGGCCAGGTGTTGCAGTTTGCCGAAAAAGAATACAAACGTGGCGTGAGCAAAGAAGAATTTATAAAAAATTCGGCCATCCCCGGCAATACATTTTGGACCGGGCAGGGCATCGAGCGTCCCCTTACTGCCGCTTACGAAGAAGTGAGCAGTGCGCAAAAAGGCGTTTAAAATTGGCGCTAAGCAGGAACGGCTTCAGCCGTAACGGGGTTAATAATAGTCTTTATTTCTTCAATACGGTCGGCAGGAAAACCAGCCTGTTCGGCATGCTGCTTTATCAGGTCAATACTGGGTGCCTGGTACACACAATAAATTTTATTATTGGTTACATAACTTTCCACCCATTGAAGTTTGGGCCCGAGGTTATCAATAACATTGCAGGATTTTTGGGAGGCTGCCTGCAGTTCAGCATTACTCAGTTGGCCTACATTGGGCATTTCTCTTTCGATAATATATCTGGGCATAAGCAAAAATTTATATATAAGTTACAATAATAAAAGGAACTTACATACAAGCCCGGCCTTGAACAGGCCCATGCCCCTTTCATCCCCTTTTTTGCCCCTGCTGACGAAGGTATGCTGCCTTTATGTCTAAAATCAGCATTTGGGGCAAACCCTGTTTTTACCTTTGCAGGATGGAATACTATCAACAATCTGTAGCGCTGCACAAGCAATTGAAGGGCAAGATTGAAACCACCATTAAGATCGACATCAACACTAAAGAAGACCTTTCTTTATTGTACTCGCCGGGTGTGGCACAGCCCTGCCTTGAGATCGCCAAAAACCCTGAAACCGTTTACGATTACACCATCAAAGGCAACACCGTGGCCATTGTATCGGACGGGTCGGCTATTCTTGGCATTGGCAACCTGGGCGCATCTGCCGCCATACCGGTGATGGAAGGCAAGGCCATGCTGTTTAAAAAATATGGCGGTGTAAATGCTTTTCCCATTTGCCTGGATACGCAGGACACTGAAGAAATCATAGAAACCATCCGCCGTATAGCGCCTGTTTTTGGCGGCATTAATTTAGAAGATATTTCAGCTCCGCGCTGCTTTGAAATAGAAGCACGCCTGCAGGATTTG
>CBDTUH010000264.1:0-5023 GCA_965363375.1 uncultured bacterium | reverse complement strand
AAAAATGAAAGTTGCAGTTGTTGGCGCTACCGGCCTTGTAGGTACCAAAATGTTGCAGGTGCTGGCGCAGCGTAATTTCCCTGTTGATGAAATTATTCCCGTAGCCTCCGAGCGTTCGGTAGGTAAAGAAGTAGAATTCAAAGGCAAGAAATATAAAGTGGTAGGTATGGAAGATGCGATAAAGGCTAAACCCCAAATCGCACTTTTTTCTGCCGGTGGCAACACCTCGCTGCAGTGGGCGCCCAAATTTGCCGAAGCAGGTATTACAGTGATCGACAACTCTTCTGCCTGGCGTATGGATCCTCAAAAGCCGCTGGTAGTGCCCGAGGTAAATGCAAGTGTGTTAACGGCTAATGATAAAATAATTGCCAACCCCAACTGCTCCACCATACAAATGGTAGTAGCCTTGAATCCGCTGCATAAAAAATGGGGCATTAAAAGAGTGGTGGTATCTACCTACCAAAGTGTAACCGGCACCGGTAAAGAAGCTGTAGACCAGCTGATGGGCGAACGCACAAAAGCTGTAAAAAGCGAAGACGCCGAGCACCCAATGGCCTATAAATACCCGATTGACCTGAACGTGATTCCACAGATAGATGTGTTTTTGGACAATGGCTACACCAAGGAAGAAATGAAGATGGTAAATGAAACCAAAAAGATCATGCAGGATGATACCATCAAAGTAACGGCAACAACCGTACGCATACCGGTGATGGGCGGCCACAGTGAAAGCGTAAATGTGGAGTTTGAAAAAGACTTTGACCTGGCGGAAGTAAAAAACATTTTAGAGCAAAGCCAAGGTGTGGTGGTGGAAGACGACCCGCAGCAGCAGCTTTATCCCATGCCGATGAACGCACACGAGCGTGACGAAGTGTTTGTAGGCCGCCTGCGCCGGGACGAAAGCCAGCCCAATACGCTGAACATGTGGATTGTAAGCGACAACCTGCGCAAAGGTGCTGCTACCAATGCCGTGCAAATTGCCGAATATTTATTGCAGAAAGGTTTGGTAAAGTAATTATTCGCCCGTCGGAAAATCGGTGCCGAGTGCGATGGCTTCATTGGCTGCCAGGTCTTTTTCTACGGCAGCCAATTTTGCTTTCATGCCATCAATCGCGCCTTTGCCCATAGGCAGACGCAAGGCTTTGCTACCGCTGTATACATAATCAACAATGGCCTGTGCGGCACGCACCGGGTTGCCGGGTTGCTTGCCGTTAATGTTGCCAATGTAGCGATACATATTTGCCACCGGCGTTTTATCGTATTCACTCATTTTGGTTTGGGCCAGCTTAACCGAGGTGCCGGCAAACTGTGTACGGAATGGACCGGGTTCTACAATCACTACCTGAATGCCAAAAGAGGCTACCTCTTGCGCCAGGGCTTCGCTAAAACCTTCCAGCGCAAACTTGCTGGCGTTGTAGTTGCCAAAGCCCGCCATAGCCTTAAAGCCCGAAGCTGATGATATTTGCACAATGCTGCCTGAGCCTTTTTGCCGCATGTGGGGCAGTACCTGTTTGGTGATGGCCACGGCTCCGAAAAAGTTGGTTTCCATTTGTTCGCGTATTTCGTCCATCGTAAATTCTTCCAGCGCGCCAATGGTGCCGTACCCGGCATTATTCACCAGTACATCAATGGTTCCTAGTTGTTCTATCGTTTGATTGATGGCGGTTTTAATTTGTTCCGGGTTATTTACATCCATCATCAGGCCGATGCTTTTGCCGTTGTATTGTTCTGAAAAAGCTTTTGCCTGTTCTTGTTTACGAAACGTAGCCGCTACGGTATCACCTTTTGCAACCACGGCTTCTGCCAACGCTGCACCAAAGCCACTGCTGACACCTGTAATAAACCACACTTTTGCCATAAAAGGAAAATTAGACGTTTTTAATAATCGTATGAATAGTAACAGGTAAATGGATACAAAGTTCATTCCGGTTGCAGGTAGCGCTGCACGGCTTTGGCGCCGTTGTTTACCAGCAGTGCTATTTCGGCTGAAGGCAGTCTGCGGATGCGCGGGCTGAGGCCGCCATCGGAGATGGAAACGGTGCGGACCCAATCGGCGTTGGTTAGTTTCTGCCGGTTCAAATTTTCGAGCAGCATGTTGTAAAAAGCAAGCCCATATTCTTTTAAATTGTTGATAGGCATGGGCGCCAGGTCTTTACCATTGGCGTCTGCAACTATCTGTTCATCGCGGTCGAGCCGGAAACCTAATGTATGCGGGTTGTGCACAAACGTGTTGGGCGAATCCCGATTGATGTACTTGGTGCTATCAAATAGCCAGATGGGAAAATTGCCGGTAAAGCCACCATCCACCATTACATGCATTCCGTTTATATCGGTTGGTTTATCGTACAATTTTCCGGTGCTGTCCATAAATACGGCTTCAAAATAAAAAGGAATGCTCATGGAAATGCGCACGGCATCTTTAACGGGCATGTTGGGAAAATGTTCGTGCGAAAAAACAATCAGCTGCTGCCGGTTAAGCGAGGTGCCGGTAACATAAAGGTCTTTGAATCCTTTTTGGGCCAGTTCTGCAAACGTAATATCGCTTTTGCCAGCTTTTGCTTTTATCAGTTGCTGCAACCATTGGTCGGCTTTTTTACCGCGGTACCAGCCAAACGCTTTGCGCATGCGGCTGATGCCACCGGCAAAAGCCCATTGCCCATCGGCCAGTTTTTTAAAATTGGTATTGCCAATCACTTCGCTTATTTCAGCAGCCGTATAGCCCAACGAAAGCAGCATAGCAGTAATGGCGCCGGCTGATGTGCCGCCCACGCGCTGCACGCTATTTAATACGCCTTTCTTTTCCAGTTCGGCAATAGCGCCTGCATAGGCAATGCCGCGGATGCCCGCTCCCTCAAACACCAGGTTCTGCACTTCCGCCTTTTGTGCAAAGGCCGCAAGCGGGCCCACAAAGGCCAAAAGGAAAAACAGACGTTTTATATAGTTAATTTTCTGTGGCAATAGCTCGATTGATAAAATGCAGTAAAGGCATTAAAGCTTCAAACGCTGCAACGGTTTTTTTATGCAGGGTAGCCTTTGTTAGTTCTTCATCGGTAACGGTTGTTTCGGCAATAAAACTTTTGAGTTTGAGGTATTCAATGGCCGGATGGTCTTTTTCATAACCTTTGGGTGTGGTTACCAAACTTATGTCGGGGTGCTTGTACACATCGCCATAAACGTCGCCAAATCCTTTTGCGGTAATGATGCTTTGAAACTCTTCCCAGTTGTAATCTATTTCCTGCCTTACTGCCTTTACATCAGCCGGCTGGGGCATCCACAGTCCACCGCCAATAAAAGAAGCGCCGGGCTCCAGGTGAAAATAATAACCGGCCAGCCCCGACTTGCGGCCACCGGGCTTGATGCTGGCGCCAAAGTTGGTTTTATACGGCGATTTATCTTTTGAGAAACGCACATCGCGGTTGATGCGGAACAGGCAGCTGCGCGCCGTTTGGCCGGCAATGCTGATTTCTGTTTTTCCGAAGTCGTCAATCACCAGTTGTAGAAAATTCTGAAAGTCTATGCGCGCGGCTTCGTATTGCGCACGATGCGCATCAAACCAGGGTTTGTTGTTATTCTTTTTGAGGCCTTGTAAAAACTTTAGCGTTTGTGGTTCCAGCATGGGTTTATAAACGTTTAAAATTCCTTTTGCGTATGAGTTGACAGAGGACAGATGACAGTTGACATTAAGAAAGCAAAACGTCTGTTTTTCCTTTTAAACCGCGGATTGATTGAACTGCTTTTTACATTTTTAATTTTCATTCTGGTTTCAAGTGGCAAAGAAACAATTCAAAACGTCTGTTTTTCCTTTTAAAAATCAATCCTGTTAATCCTTCTTAATCCAATTAATCCGCGGTTTTATTTTTCCAGCATTTTTAAAAAGTCTGCTTCTGAAATAATTTTTACCGATGCAATTTTTTTTGCTTTTTCCAGTTTGCTGCCTGCATCTTCGCCCACTACCAAATAAGATAGTTTGGAGGAAACACCGGAAACAATTTTGCCACCGTTATGTTCTACCAGGCTTTCGGCTTCGCTGCGTTTCAGTTGCACTAATGTTCCTGTAAATAAAAACGTGAGGCCTTCCAGGTTGCCGCCGCTGCTATATTGCTTGTTGTCGTTACTTAGTTGCAATCCCAAGCTTTCCAGTTGCTGCAGCATTTGCAGATTATCGTCGTTTTGAAAAAACGTAAATACACTGTTGGCTACTTTAGGGCCAATATCTTCCAGCGCCATCAACTGTTCTTCCGTAAAGTCTTTAAGCTCTAACAAATGGTGCACGGCATGCGCCAATGTTTTGGCAGTGGTTTCGCCTACAAAGCGAATGCCCAATGCAAATATCAAACGGTGCAGTGGTTGCTTTTTCGAATTTTCAATAGCGGTTCTGAGGTTGTCGATGCTTTTTTTGCCAAAGCCTTCCAGTGTACTTATCTTTTCAAAATCGAGCGTGTACACTTGGGGAATGGTTTTGAGTAAACCTAAGTTGTAAAACTTTTCAATATTGGCTTCGCCAAGGCCGCGAATGTCCATGGCGTCTTTCGATGCAAAGTGCATTAGTTTTTCCAATACCTGTGCGGAGCAAGCCATGTTGGTGCAGCGCCAGGCGGCTTCTTCTGCCACGCGGTACAGTTCATCGCCGCAGGCCGGGCAATGTGTTGGGAAAACGATTGGCTGCTCATCACCATTGCGCAATTCGGGCAGCGATTTTACAATGTAGGGAATGACATCGCCGGCACGCTCTACCAGCACCGTATCGCCAATACGAATGTCTTTGTCCTTGATATTGTCTTCGTTAAAAAGTGAAATGGAGCCAACGGTAACGCCACCAATATGCACGGGTTCTATTTTCGCCACGGGCCCAATGTTGCCGGTGCGGCCCACCTGGTACTCCACCCGTAGCAGCTTGCTGGTGGCTTGCCGCGCTTTGAATTTGTAGGCAATGGCCCAGCGCGGATGGTGGGTGGTCATGCCCATTCTATCCTGCAGCTTAAAGTCGTTTACTTTTATCACCATGCCGTCTATTTCATAAGGC
>CBDTUH010000263.1:0-5025 GCA_965363375.1 uncultured bacterium | reverse complement strand
CACTTTATAAGGGCAGTTGTTAGCGCAATAGCGGGTACCAATACAGCGGTTATACGCCATTTGGTTGATGCCTTCCGAGCTGTGCATGGTAGCGGCTACCGGGCAAACGTTTTCGCAAGGTGCATTATCGCAGTGCTGGCACAGCATCGGCTGGAACACAACGGCCTTCAGGTCATCGGGGTTCTTTTCATCCGACACAAAGTAGCGGTCAATACGCAGCCAGTGCATATCGTGGAAGCGTAAAACTTCACTTTTACCAACCACCGGTACGTTGTTTTCTATATGACAGGCAACCACGCAGGCACCACAACCAATACAGGAGTTCATGTCAATAGACATACCCCATTTCAGCGCAGGCTGCACATGGTCGCCATACAGGGTTGCTTCCTTACGGTAATCACCTGTTTTGGGTGCGTAGTCTTTTGTCAGTTCGTCCCTATACTCTTTATACCTGTTGGGATGTTTCAGGAAGGTAGCCAGTGTTGTTTCTTTTACAACCTCTGTTCTGCCTTCATAAGAGTTATGAATCTGTGTTTGTGCAATTTTCTTTTTGCCAAAGGTTTCACCGGCAACGGTTACATCTGTGTAATTTTCGATGGTTGTGCCATTGAAGCGGGCAAACGGGTAAACATTCTCACCAATTTCAAAAGAAGCTTTACCAAATGCCTCGTGACGGCCAAAACCTGTTGCTATAGCAATGGTGTTGGCGTTCATGCCGGGAACCACGTAAGCAGGCAACTGAACTTTCTTGTTGTTGACAGAAACTTCAATGACTGGCTTATCCATGTAATATTCGTAATCGCTATCCAGCTTAATGCCCAGTTCATTGGCTTTTGCCAGCGATATCATGGCGTAGTTGCCCCATGTAGCGCGGGTTACCGGGTCGGGCAACTCCTGCAGCCAGGGGTTGGCACTTTGGCTGTTAGAGGCGATGGAAACTTTTTGATACAGAACCAGTTCATCTTTTCCACCTTTGCGGGCAGAAGAAATGGCTGCTATGGCATTACCTACATTACCGCCGCTAAAGGTAGCGCTGCCACCCGTATTGGCAGTTGCTGCGGGTGCTGCGTTGGTCGTAGTTGTATCTGTGCTGAAAAGGGAAGAAATAACGCTTCTTGCCGCGGCACCTTCTACCACGCCATCCTGCAGGGCTTTATCAAAGCCTGCTTCGCCACCCAGGCGACCTGCCCAGAACTGGCGGAGGAATGCTTCGTAATCAGTATTGTTACCACTCCATTTCAGTAACGAAGTCTGAAAAGGACGGGTTTTAAATAAAGGCGCAATGGTAGGTTGTATAAAAGAATAGTAACCTACTTTAGGTTCTGCATCACCCCAACTTTCGAGGTAGTGGTGCGTAGGAACTGAGAAGTTACACAGCGCTGTTGTTTCATCCATTTTTTCGTTGAAAGAAACAGACAGTCTGACTTTCTTTAAACCATTTACAAAAGCAGCCGAATCAAAATATTCATAAGCAGGGTTGGCACCATAGATAAATAAGGCGCCCACCTGTCCAGCATTCATTTGTGCCACCAGGTCAACCATATCTTTATCAATGCCTTGCTTGGTATTGATGCCGGAGGCCCAGTCGATAGTAGAACCATAAGCACCCAGGCCGCTGTTGATGGCATTTACCACCTGCTGCACGTTGGGGTCGTTGCTGCCGCATACCACTACAGCTGCACCACGATGGGCCTGCAGGTCTTTGGCTGCTTTTTGAATGCCTTGTGCCAGTTTAGGATCGGAAACATTTACGGAAGCTTGCCCGCCCAAAGCTGCATATAAAGCAATGGCTACGGCACCCATTTCAGAAGGGCGGTGGCTGTAGCGCTCATCGGCATTGGAGCCGGTCATGCTCAGGTGGGGCTCAAACTGGTAATGCTTGCTCATCTGCGGGTTGCGCTCATCTATTTTGCGGCCAATAGAATATGCATAGGCAAATTCTACAGGGTTCAGCCAGGTTCCTAAAAAGTCGGCACCCAGGCTTACAATAACTTTTGCTTTGTCAAAACGGTAAGAAGGTATGGCTCTTCTACCAAAAGAAGCTTCGTTGGCCAGCAGCATACCGGTATAGGAAACCGCATCGTACTGTACGTGGCGGCTGCCAGGGTTACGGCTGATAAAGTCGGCTATTACCTGCTTGGTAGAAGGAGAAACAATAGTATGGGTTAAGATAACCTTGGCGCCGGCAGCACCTGCCATGGCGCTGGTCACCAATTGGTCCAGCTGGTTGTAGGTAGGCACTTCCTGAAACTTGCCTTCGCCCGTTCTTTGAGAGGGGTGCGTAAGGCGGTAAGTATCGTACAGGTCAAGCACCGAAGCCTGTGCACGTGGCGATGTACCGCCATTGGTGTAGGTGCAAAGGTTGTTACCTTCTATTTTAATGGGACGGCCTTCGCGCACTTTGGCTACTACAGGCAGCACATCCACATCATTTACAAAAGTGGTAGCATAATACTTGGCCACACCCGGTGTTACATTTTCGGGCCTGTTTACATAAGGTACTGCTTTTCTTACCGGCACTTTACAGCTGGCCAGGGTAGCAGCGGCAGTGCTAAAGCCCAGGTACTTCAGGAAGTCGCGGCGCGGCGCCTTTGCATCCAGCAGGCCGCCCTTGTCCATTTCACCAAAGGGAAGGTCTTCCTGAAACTCGTCCTGCGTAAGCTTTTGCATGCGTTCGGTATCGTTCAGCTCAGCGAAACTTTGCCAATACTTTTTTTCCATATTATAAAACCCCCGACCTCAAAAAGAGGCGTCTATAAGTTTTAGTTTAACAATTGCTTCCCCTTACAAATCCGGCCAGGGTTTGCATCAACAGCGCTGGTTTGGGCTTGAAAAAGGGCTTTCAAAATATTTATGCTTAATTTATTTTCTCTCAACTAAGTGTGTTCGTGTGTTTTTGCGCCACTTTTAGTAGTGACACTTCTGGCACTCCAGGCCACCAATGCTTTCCACCGTTACATCGCTCATTCTGCCCGACTCAATGTCGTTGCGGAACTTCTCGTAAATGCTGTAAAACTTGTTACCGGTGCTGTCTGCCTTATTAAAGAAGTCAACTTTTGTTTCGCGGTGACAGTTTACGCACCAGCCCATGCTCAGCTCGGCCACCTGCGATACTTTGTCCATATCCTGCACATTACCGTGGCAGCTTTGGCAGGCTACATTACCGGCATTTACGTGCTGGGCGTGGTTAAAATATACGTGGTCAGGCAGGTTGTGAATTTTGATCCACTCGATAGGCTTGGCTTTGGAGGCATCCCAGGGCTGGCCGGGCGTATAGCCTGCAAAGTCGTACAGCTTCTGAATTTCGGCGGTACCATCTATCTCGTTTCCTTCCTCATCGTACAGCTTAGGACCTTTCTCGTAAGTAGAAATGGCCTTATGACAGTTCATACAGGTATTGATGGAAGGAATAGCGGCATGCTTGCTTTCCCAGGCGCTGCCGTGGCAGTATAGACAGTTAATCTGGTTGATGCCGGCGTGCACCTTGTGCGAGTAGTAAATTGGCTGCGCGGGCTGATACCCTTGCTGGCGGCCCAGGCCAATGGCGCCTTTGCCTACAAAGTAACCACCTACTATAAAGAAGATAATGGCGATCAGGGCAATGTAAATTTTGTTGCGGTAGAAAGGAACGGCCTCAGGGCGCAGTATGCCTTCTTTATCATCAGACAACTTTTTCAGATTGCTGTTTACCTGCATTAAAATAAGGGCAATAATAGCCAGCAGGATAGAAACTATACCAAAAATGAGCGCATTGCGGTTGTTATCACCTTCAGTAGTATCGGCTGTGCCAGAGGCGGGGCCTGCAGCAGCGCCGGGTTCGGGAGCGGTTTCCAGGTATTCAACAATGGCATCGATGGCTTCGTTGCTCAGGTCCGGAAAAGCCTGCATGATCACGCCATACTGGGCTTTCAGGTCCTGGGTATATTTATCCTTAGCCATAAAACCGGCCGGATTGTGAATCCAGTCATAAACATTCTGCCTGTCGCCCCAGGGGCCACGAGCCGTAAAATTCCTCAAAGCAGGACCGGTCAGGTTTTTATCGAGACCATGACAGGCCTGGCAGTTCTGCTGAAACAGCGTTTTGCCATCCTGTGCATTTAAAGAAGTAAAGCCAAGAATCAGTACCAGGCCAAGCAGTGTAAATTTCTGTGCAAAAGATTTGAAAAAAATCATAGCCACTATGGATCTAAAATTGTGGAAAATTTCCTGAATCGGGGGCAAAAATATGACAGTAAATCAACAAAAGGGCACAGTTCCTAAATTTTTTTTAATCCGCTACCCATCTGTATTTCAGCCGATTTTTATTCTGTTTAAAGTTTCCTTTGCACTCATTGTCATACTTTGGTAAAGCCATTTCAGCCATTGTAAATATGTTGAAAACCCTCTTTTCCCCCTTTTAAAATTGGCCCCACAAATTTCTTTTTTGCCCCTTTTTTAACCCCATTAAATGGGCTTATTTATATTTAAAAACCTTCAACAAATTTTGATGGCTGATGCTAAATAAACTTTTTTTGAGGCCTACACCTTATTATATTATTATATATGCGCCGCTTCTGGCAAAAGCTTCGGCGCATCTTCCTGTTTTTGTTTTTTCCACAGGCTGCCTATTTTAAAAGGAAAAAGAAAGGTTTTTTGCAACACCTTTGCTCCTCAATTTTTTTTGTATGCACCCCACAAGCAGCACCCTTCCGGTTAAGATAGCCGTTTTTGCCTCCGGCGGCGGCTCCAACGCGCAGCAGATCATCCGGTATTTTAAGCAATCGGGCTTGGCCACCGTATCCCTGGTGGTATGCAATAAAAAAGGAGCGGGCGTGCTGTCCATAGCAGAAGAAGCGGGAATAGACACCCTGCTGATAGAGCGCGATACTTTTTTTAACGGCGATGGCTATGTGCCGCAACTGCAGGCGGTGGGCATTGGGCTGGTAGTGCTGGCCGGCTTTCTATGGAAGGTGCCCCAAACCCTGATAGATGCTTACCCGCGCCGGATTGTAAACATTCACCCGGCACTGCTGCCCAGGTACGGCG
>CBDTUH010000262.1:0-5036 GCA_965363375.1 uncultured bacterium | reverse complement strand
TAACGATGGCAAGCGTTGGGAGATTGGTTGGTCAGGCCGCACACATGTATACCGCTTTCACATTACCGATCCGGTGTACTTCGATAAATCTTTAAAGTTCAGCATAGAGCACGGGCATAATAACGTATTGATTTTAGAGCTGCGCACGGTGGCCTATTGGTACCAGTCGGAAGCGGCACGCGTGCCGGCCATTAAAGCAAAAGCCGACCGCAAGCCCATGCCTGTAATTGGCCCGGTAGACATGCACCGCTGGCGCGATCAGTGGCGCAAGGACAAAGGCGACGGCAGCAAACTGTGGGGCAATGAGCAAAAGTAAAACGTCTCTTTTCCCTTTTGTATTTTCGGTTTTGCAAAACGTCTCTTTTTCCTTTTAAATTTTTGAAATGATTCAACGTTGTTTTTATAGTTTATTCCTGTTGATGTTTGCATTTGTTTCAAAAGCACAGTCGTTGCAAAAGCTGTATCCTGTTTCCTTTTCTGATGTTACCATCAACGATGCCTTTTGGAGTCCCCGTTTGAAAACGGTGGCTGATGCTACTTTAAAAGCCTGTGTGGAGTATACCGAAAACAAAACCGGCCGCATCCGCAATTTTGAAAAAGCAGCACGCCGCAAAGGCGAAAACCATGAAGGCATTTACTACGACGATTCGGATGTGTACAAAGCATTGGAGGCAATGGCTTACACTTTACGCAATCATCCCAACACCGCAATGGAAGCAAAGGCCGATGAATGGATTGAAAAGATTGCGGCTGCACAACTACCCGATGGCTACCTCAATACGTATTATACACTTACAGGATTGGAGCAGCGCTGGACCGATATGGAAAGGCACGAAGACTATTGCGCCGGCCACCTGATAGAGGCAGGCATTGCTTACCACAACACCACCGGTAAACGAAAATTGCTGGATGTGGCTATACGTTTTGCCGATCATATAGACACCACTTTTCGATTGAGCAACCGGCCCTGGGTATCGGGTCACCAGGAAATAGAACTGGCGCTGATGAAGCTTTATCATCACACGAAAAAAGAAAAATACTTGCAGCTGGCTACCTGGTTTTTGGAGCAGCGCGGCCGCGGCAATGGCAAAGGAAAGATATGGGATGAATGGAAAGACCCGAAGTACTGCCAGGATAATGTACCCGTGAAAGATCAAAAAGAAATAACCGGCCATGCTGTGCGCGCCATGTACCTCTATACCGGCGCTGCCGATGTGGCTGCCGTTACCGGTGATGCAGGCTATGTAAAAGCCATGAACACGGTTTGGGAAGATGTGGTATATCGCAATATGTACATTACGGGCGGCATTGGTGCGCAGGCGCGTAATGAAGGTTTTGGTGTAGATTACGACCTTCCCAACGAGCAGGCCTATAGCGAAACCTGCGCATCGGTAGGTATGGTATACTGGAACCAGCGGATGAACATGCTATCTGGTGATGCACGATTTGTAGATGTATTGGAAAGAAGTTTGTACAATGCAGCGCTGGATGGTTTGTCATTAACCGGCGACCGCTTTTTCTACGGCAATCCATTAGCTTCAACCGGCACACACAGTCGCCGCGAGTGGTTTGGTACAGCCTGTTGTCCTTCCAATATTGCGCGGCTGGTAGCTTCACTTGGCAATTACATTTACAACACCAGTACAGATGGCATCTTTATTAATTTATTTATTGGCAGCAATACCAAATTAAAAATTGATGGAACTAATGTGGCGCTAAGGATGCAAACAGGTTATCCCTGGAAAGGCGCTACTACTATTGAAGTAGACCCAGAAAAAAAGAAAAGCTTTGCACTGCATGTGCGCATGCCCGGCTGGCTGGCGCAACCGGTGCCGGGTGATCTGTATCACTATGCAGAAAAAAAAGAGCTGAAACCCGTTATAAAAGTAAATGGTGCAGTGGTTGATTACACAGTGGAAAAAGGTTATGCAAAGATCAGCCGCAGCTGGCGCAAAGGCGATCAGTTAAGTTTGGAATTGCCCATGGAAGTGCGTCAGGTGTTGAGCCGACCGGAGCTGAAACAAAATGAGGCCAGAGTGGCACTGCAATACGGTCCGCTGGTGTATTGCGTGGAAGGTAAGGACAATAATAACAATGCCTGGAATATGGTGATGCCTGAAAATCCGGAATTTGATGTTGCCTATCAAACAAACCTTTTAGGTGGTGTAAATACCATCACGTTTTTAGCCAATGTGGCAACTATATCTGCCAATGGAAAAGGCATTGAAACCAACACTCAAAAAATAACAGCTATACCTTACTTTTCCTGGAACAATCGTGGTGCCAGCCCTATGCAGGTTTGGTTGCCCACGCGCATTAGCGATGTAAAACTCAATTATTAGATGGTTGTAAAAACGTCTCTTTTTCCTTTTAAAATGTAAAAGGGAAAAAAGACGTTTTTAATGGATAATAAAATCGTTTTTATCTTTTTTTGTTCAAGCATTTTACGCCTTTATTAAAAAGGATTAAACAGTTTAAGAAAAGCTACAAATCTTCAGATTATTTTCACTTTTATTAAACGGTTATCTGCTAAAAATGTTAGTATTTTGAAGATAATTGTGAGCAGATGAATCCAAAGGTTTTAGAGAAGCTTTCCATACTGGCCGATGCAGCAAAATATGATGTAAGCTGCAGCTCAAGTGGCAGCAAACGCAAAAATGAAAATAAGGGATTGGGCAATGCGGAAGGCATGGGCATTTGTCATGCTTACACTGAGGATGGACGTTGTGTTTCACTTTTGAAAATCTTACTGACCAACCATTGCATTTTTGATTGTGCGTATTGTGTAAGCCGTAAAAGCAATGATGTAAAACGTGCGGCCTTTACCGTGCAGGAAGTGGTAGACCTGACCATCAACTTTTACCGTCGCAATTATATAGAAGGATTGTTCCTTAGTTCTGGTATTTTCTCCAATGCCGATTATACGATGGAGCGCCTGGTGCTGATTGCCAAAAAACTGCGTACAGAACACAATTTTAATGGTTACATACACCTGAAAGCCATTCCCGGCGCCTCCGATGAACTGCTGCAGCAGGCCGGCCTGTATGCCGACAGATTGAGTGTAAACGTGGAAATGCCAACAGAAAAAAGTTTACAATTATTAGCACCCGATAAAAAGCGCGATGATATGATAAAGCCGATGGTGTATCTGAAAGATGCCATCATAGCCAACCGGGATGAAAAGAAATCAATATCCAAAACACCGCTGTTTGCACCTGCTGGCCAAAGTACGCAAATGGTGATAGGCGCTACGCCCGAAAGTGACTGGCAGATTTTGAAATTATCGGATACGTTTTACAGCAAGCTGCAATTAAAGCGTGTGTACTACTCAGGCTATGTGCCCATCAGCAACGATAACCGCCTTCCCGCTATTGGCACGCCGGTGCCCATGGTACGCGAAAACCGATTGTATCAGGCCGATTGGCTGATGCGCTTTTATGGTTTTAAAGTAGATGAAATTGTATCGGCTGACGATCCTTTTTTGGATATGCAGATTGATCCAAAACTGGGATGGGCTTTGCGCAACCTGCATCAGTTTCCGGTAGATATCAACAAGGCGGATTTGGAATTGATTAAACGCATACCGGGCATTGGTGTGCAGTCGGCACAAAAGATTGCAGAAGCACGCCGGTTTAGCAAACTAACCTGGGAGCATCTCACGCGTTTCAATATTGCTGCCAATCGCGCACGCTATTTTGTTAGTATGAAAGTGCCTGGATTTTTGCAGAAAGATTACTCACCGCAGCAGATCAAAAACTTCATTCTTTCTTCCTCGCAAAGCAAGTACGCCGCTAACCATTCACCGCAACTGCAACTGTTTTAGCATGCAAACCATTATTTACGATGGCAGTTTTGAAGGCCTGCTTTGTGCCGTGTTTGATGTGTACGAATACAGGTTTACAGAAGTGCATATTTGCAGACAAGATCACTTTAAAGGCAACATCTTTGAAAAGGTGCACCATGCCAATAAAAACGAAGCACATGCTAAAAGGGTTTTAAGAGGTTTAGAAAAAAAACTTTCTATAGAAGCGACGCAGCAGCTATACCGTGCTTTTCTTTCCGAAACAGAAGGTATGGAAAATGTGCTATTGCAATATATGCAGTATGTTTTCAGTAGTACTGATGCAGTGGAAAAAGATTACAGCCATCCAGCCGTGATTACAGTTGTACAGACAGCTAAAAAAGTATGGCGCGAAAAACACCGTATGGAAGCATTTGTTCGCTTTCAAAAAACGGGTGACAACTTGTATTATGCGGTGATAGAACCTGACCATCATGTACTGCCGCTGTTGGCTACACATTTTCAAACGCGCTATGCCGACCAGCAATGGCTGATATATGATGCAAAGCGAAAGCAGGGCTTGTATTATAACCTGGAAACAGTGGAGGAAGTAACGTTGCAGTTTTCGGATGAAGTGCAGAGTGGAAAGGAAATAGCAGCTGTATACGATGCACAGGAAGCCGTTTACCAGCAGCTGTGGCAGCAGTATTTTAAAAGCGTGAATATTGCTGCCCGCAAAAACACAAAGCTGCACCTGCAGCACATGCCGCGCCGCTACTGGAAATATCTTACCGAAAAAGTTTACAGATCCTGACTATTGTTTTCATATTAGATGTGTCTTAGCTTCAATTTGGTCAAAACATGTGTGAGGTAAAACGAAAATTATTGCAGTTTTTAAATAAATTGTAGTGTAAAATACAGGTTGGAGAACATGATAGCGTTAAATAGATAAACCTCTGTTTTTCCTTTTAACCTTTCAGTAAAACCTCTGTTAAATACAGGATAAACTATTCTTCCCTTTTCAAATGCAGTCAACAAAAGTTAGTAAAAGCATGAACCAATTTTTTGGCCTTATAATGGCTGCAATCATTTGCATAAGCTGTAATAATAATGCAGAACAAAACAGTAATACAATGGAAAAGGATTCGGGCATGGGAAATAACAAAGCTGTACGGCTGAAAAAAAAAGAGTTTCAGCATGAAATAGACGGCAAAAAAACCGATTTATTTATTTTAAAAAACAGTAGTGGCATGAC
>CBDTUH010000261.1:0-5039 GCA_965363375.1 uncultured bacterium | reverse complement strand
TGGCGCTGCTGTACCAGCGCTACCGGCAGCTGCATAATGGTGAAAATCCAAAAAGCGGCCTGGTAAAAGCATTTGTATGTAATGGTGCAACAGATAAAGGAAATGAAGGACCCGATTACAGCAATGGCTTTGGATGGATGAACCTGCAACGCAGCGTAAGCATGCTGGAAAAAAGACAATATTTTAATGGAACTGTAGCAAATGGCGCCGTGCAGCAGCATACCATTACAGTACCGGCAAACGCAGCTTTATTAAAAGTGATGCTCTACTGGCACGACCCTGCAGCAGCCCTCATCAGCAGCCGCGCACTGGTACATAACCTGGACCTGGAAGTGGAAATGCCATCTTCCGCCATTCAGTTGCCGCAGGTGCTTAGTACAACGCCATCTGCCATTCAGCAGCTATCAACAAGTGGAGTAGACCGGTTGAACAATATGGAGCAAGTGCAAATAGTGCTGCCTGTTGAAGGGACGTATAACATACAGGTAAAAGGCAGCATGGTAGGGCAAAGTCCTGCGCAGGAATATTTTGTGGTGTACGACATTGTAGAATCAGGTATTGACTTAACTTATCCTGCAGGCGGCGAGGTGCTGTTGCCGGGCGAAAAAATAACCGTGCAGTGGGATGCGTTTGGGGCCGTCTCCAATCCCTTTCAGCTGCAATACTCAACCGATGGCGGCAGTACATGGGTAGAGATTAGTACCAGCATCAGCAGCAATAGCCGGCACCATGTGTGGACCGTGCCCACGGTAGCAGCAGAAAATGTAAAGCTTCGTTTGCAGAATGGTGCCGACGAGAAAATAGCTTCATCTATTACAGTTGTTGGTACACCTGTTTTTAATTTTTCGCCGGTGCAGTGCGAAGGCTATATCAACCTAAGCTGGAGTGCTGTTGCGGGTGCTACGGGTTATGAAGTGTTGATGCTGCAGGGAGGAGAAATGCAACCTGTAGCTACTATGGCTGCTACAACATATACAATCAAAGGGCTTTCAAAAGACAGCACTTATTGGGTAACGGTTCGTTCGTTGTTAAATGGAAAAAGCGGCAGGCGCGCCGATGCCAAAAGCCGGCAGCCTTCTACCGGCAATTGCAGCGGTACTATTTCCAATAATGATTTAAAGTTGAATGCACTGGTAGCGCCGGCTTCGGGTCGCGCTTTTACATCAACCGCACTGGGTGCAGAAGTGCCCGTGACGGTGGAAGTTAAAAACCTGGATAATGCAGCAGTTACCGGGTTTCAACTGCAATACAAGGTGAATGATGGTGAATGGCATACGGAGAATGTTGGCGCTACTATCGGCGCTGCCTCTGTTTACAGGCATACGTTTGATGTAAAAGCAAACCTTTCTCAGACGGGAACCTACCATATTACAACCGTTGTAAAAAATAACAACACCGATGTTTCAACCGCTAACGATACATTGACAAGCCTCATCAAGCACTTGCCTAACGAAGTGCTAAACGTATCTATTTCCTTTCAGGATGATGTGGAGGCAGCAAACGAAACAATAGTGCAAGCCCCAACCATCGGTGCGGGTACCAACCGTTACGATTTTGAAACCAATACCGTGTATGGAAGGCTGCGCACTTTTGTTAATAGCGGTATGGCCTATGCGGGCACAAAAGCGTTTACGCTAGATGCTGACCGTACGGTAGCCGCTGGCAGTAGTAACTTCTTAATAGGTACTTATAACCTGTTTAACTACGGAGCAACCATTAACGACCTGAGGTTACAGTTTCAATATAATCATCACGGGCAGGTAGCACATCCCAATAACAAAGTGTGGATACGCGGCGATGATACGCAGCCATGGGTGGAAGCTTTTGCATTAAAAAATGGAAATGACAGCCGCGGCATTTATCAGAAGGCAGGCAACATCGAACTCTCCAACCTGCTGGCAGCAAATGGTCAAAACTTCTCTTCTTCTTTTCAGGTTCGCTGGGGACAATTTGGTCAGGCACAGGCCACCGACCGCTGGAATGCAGCCGGCTACACTATTGACAACATTACTTTGTTTGAAGCCGTTAACGATGTGCAATTGCACCGCTTTGTTGCGCCCTCTGCATTTGCTTGCGCGCTTAATGCTGCAACACCCGTTAGTATCAAAGTATATAACAGCGCGCGTACCGTGCTTACACAAGTACCGGTAAAATACAGAATAGGAAATGGCAATTGGGTAGAAGAAAAAATTGCAGCCATTGATGCAAAGGACACCATAGAATATACATTCACACAAGTGGCCAACCTGTCTGCGCCGGGTGCTTACAGCCTGCAGGCCGTTGTTGATTTTGATGGTGATAATTACAGCGATAATGATACAATAACATATCAATTGGTGAACAGCCCGCTGGTCAACAATTTTCCTTACTTGCAAAACTTTGAAAGCAACGACGGCTATTGGCATACCGGTGGAAGCAAAACTTCGTGGCAATGGGGTACGCCGGCCGGCACAAAAATAAATGGCGCTGCTAGCGGCACACGTGCCTGGAAAACAAGCCTCTCCGGTAATTATAACGATGAGGAACTTTCTTATCTCTATTCTCCCTGCTTTAATGTTAGCGGCCTGCAAAATCCAACACTAAGTTTTAGCGTAGCACTTGATTTTGAAGATTGCGGCGTCACTGTATGCGATGGTGCGTGGGTAGAGTATTCAGAGGATGGGGAACAGTGGAAAAAACTGCCGGCTGTGCGCAGTACGAACTGGTATAATAAAGAAGCTGATTCTTTGTGGAGCGTGCAGGACTACACCCGCTGGCATGTAGCCACCACGGCATTGCCCAAAAGCAGCAGCCTGCGTTTGCGTTTTGTCGTAAAAACAGATCCTGCGGTAACGCGCGAAGGAATTGCTATAGATGATATACATGTGTACGACATGGAGCAAAGTATTTACGAAGGCAGCAGCCTTGCTATGCCGGTAACTGCTGTAGTGAATGGTAATGGTTTTGTGCATTTTGAAACAGCGGGCCAGCGTATAGCTTCCATTAATTCAAATGGGCAGCACCTGGGCGCAACAAAGGTGCAGGCTTATATATTTACCGACAGTGTAAGAAGCCAGAAAGGACAATATTACCACAACCGGAACCTTACAATACAGCCGGAACAAGCGGAGTTAAAAGATTCTGTGACCGTGCGGTTTTATTTCCTGGATGCGGAAACCGATTCGCTGGTGCTTGCCAATAACTGCACGGGATGCCGCAAGCCATCAAGCGCTTATGCGTTGGGCATTACTAAATACAGCGATGCAGATGTTTTGTTTGAAAACGGTACCCTGCGCGATAACCAGCAAGGCATCTGGCAGTTTATTGCATCGCAGCAGCTAGCCATAGTGCCCTACGATAAAGGTTATTATGCTGAATTTAAAGTAATGGATTTTTCAGAGTTCTGGCTCAATGCCGGAGCGCTTAGTGGCACGGGTGTGCTGCCGCTGAAGCTGCTGAATTTCAGTGCGCAAAAAACAGGCGTAAATGATGTGCAACTACAGTGGCAAACCGCAGCAGAAGATAAGGTGGTGGCGTTTGATATTGAGCTGGCGCGCAGCAGCGCCGATGTGGAGCAAAACAGGTATGAAACCATCGGCACCGAAAGGGCAAAAGGTGGCGCTGCAGAACAGCAATATAAATTTACCGATAAGGAAAGTTTTAAAGCAGGAACGCGTTATTACAGGCTGAAAATTAAAAACGAAGACGGCAGCTTTAACTACTCACCGGTGCGTTCGGTTACCTTTAATGATGTCGCATTGTGGCAGGTGTTTCCCAACCCGTCGTCGGGTGTTTTTAATCTTGTATACCGCTCCGATGCCGGCAGTCCACTGCAGGTGCAGGTTACCGATGTAGCAGGCCGCGTTCTAAAAACTTTTTCATTACAGGCAACCGGCTATTTGCAAAAACAGGAAATTAATCTGACCACGCAGCCTGCGGGCATTTACCTGTTAAAAGTAAAACACGCGGGCGGCTCAGAAGTGTATAAATTATACAGGCAATAAAAAAAGGGTGTAGCTTTTTCTACACCCTTTTCTATTAAAACAGTTGAAATTACCAGCCTTGTTTGGCAGTACCCGCTTTAATGGCGGCCATTGCTTTTTCCTCGTTGCAGAGGGTTGTCAGTTTGTTGCCTTTGCCATCGTGGCCTTGCGCCATATACGCGCCCTTGGCCGTTTTGGTAATGACCGCATCCTGAATGGGAACGCCTTTTTCTTTTGTTTTCACGTTATAAGCGGTAAGTTGATTATCTGCCATAGTAATCGGTTTTTGTGGTTTAGCAATATTTAAATCTACTTATTTTCGGCAAAAGAAGGGCCAATTTTTAAAATTTGCTGTTTACACCACTAATAAAAAACGTTTTCATTTCTTTTTAGATTTCGGATTTTACGGATTGCTGCTACATGATTTTACAGTTAAATCAATGTTGTTTGTAAAGTCTTGCTGAAATTTGAATCGTCTGTTTTTCCTTTTAAATTTCATATGATGCCTAAATAGCTGCAATTCTGAAAAATAGAATAAACGTATCTTTTTCCTTTTAAAAAGTTGTTGAGTATTTAATAAAAAAATGCAACATTATTGTATGAGCAGCACGGTTCCTTTTTGTAACCAATGCTTGCCTGTATAATCAATCATCCGCACATACCAGATATATACATCTGCGGGTAACAGCTGACCGTTTCTTCGGCCCGTCCAGCCACTTCTAATGTCGGAGGTTTCAAATATTTTTTGTCCCCAGCGATTGTAAATACTAAAGTTCTGCATTTTGTACAAGCCGGGTATGGTAGGTTTTAATACATCGTTCAGTCCGTCGTTGTTTGGTGTAAATGCATTGGGTACCAACACCTGTGGCCCGTCAAATATTTTTATAAAAACCGTATCCGTAGTCATACAGCCGTTGCTGTTGCGAACATGCAAAACCAGTCGCGTATCCTGCTTCAATTGAACCAGCGGATTTAAAATAAATGGGTCACTTAAATTATCGCTGGGCGACCACTTGATATCGTTGCTGCTGGCAGCGGCATTCAAATACATCGGCTGGTCTTTTGCTAGAACCGTAT
>CBDTUH010000260.1:0-5044 GCA_965363375.1 uncultured bacterium | reverse complement strand
CCTCACGCTTTACGACCGTGCCCTGCACCACCACACCACAGGACTTAGTACCGTAGAAGTTGCTTCGCAAAACGCCGGCAAATTGCTGAGCGAGTTTCAGAAGTTTTACAGCGGCACGGTACAAAACGGCGCAGGCGTTTACAAGAGTTATGTTATTAAACATACACCTGCCGATGAGCAACGTCTCCAATCCCTTTTAACACTGATGCAGAAAAACGGTATAGCTGTTACACGCGGCCGCGGCACCGGCTTGCGTGGTTACAATTATAGCAACGGAAAGGAAGAAAGTTTTTCCATTACAGAAAACGATATCGTCATCAGCACCCAACAGCCGAAAGGTGTATTGGTGAATGTGCTGTTTGAACCCAAAACCAAAGTGGTAGATTCGGCCACGTACGACATCACAGCTTGGTCGCTGCCTTATGCCTACGGTTTAAATGCTTATGCTACGCGTCAAGCAGTAAGTGCCGGTGGTGAAATAACAGTTCCTACAGTAAACAATCCGGTTACCGATGCTTATGGTTATGTCATCCGCTGGAACGGCGTGCCCAGTGTAAGGCTGGCAACAACGCTGGCGCAAAAAGGAGTACAAATACGTTTTAACGAAGAACCGTTTTCGGCCTCAGGCCAGCAGTTTGACCGCGGTTCTATCATGATATTAAAAACGGGCAACCAGTATTATGCAGGCCTGTGGGATACGGTGCGCCAGGTGGCCAACCGCGAAGGCGTGCAGCTAACAGCTGTAACCTCAGGCTGGGTAGATAAAGGTTATGATTTTGGCTCATCGCGCGTGCGGCCGCTGCATCAGCGCAAAGTGGCTGTGCTGGTTGGCGAGGGCGTTAGCTCCATCAACGCTGGTGAGGTGTGGCACTTTTTTGACCAGCAGCTTCATTATCCTGTAACGCTAATCAACACCACTGACCTGAACCGCGTGGACTGGAAAAGCTTTGATGTGCTGGTGATGCCGAGCGGGCGTTACAATTTTTTAAGCGACAAAACAGCTGCTGAAAACTTCCGCAGCTGGGTATCGGGTGGCGGCAACGTGGTAGCGCTGGAAGGTGCGGTAGCACAGCTGGCACGCCTCGATTGGACCATTAAAAGCAAAAAAGAAGACAGCAACGATACCAAAGACCCTTACGAACCCTTAAGAAAATACGAGAACCGCGAGCGCGACTATATCAGTGGCACTACCCCGGGCGCTATCTTTAAAGTAGACCTCGATAACTCGCATCCGCTGGCTTTTGGCTATCCTAATTATTACTATACGTTAAAACAGGATGGCGCTCTTTATGAGTTTATAAAAGAAGGCGGCTGGAATATAGGTATAATTAAAAAGAACAGCAATGTAGCGGGTTTTGTGGGTGCTGATCTAGCCAATCGGCTACAGGATGGGATGTTGTTTGGCACGCAGGAAGTAGGCAGCGGCAACATTACTTACCTGACCGATAATGTGCTGTTCCGCTCTTTCTGGGAAGGTGGCAAACTGATGTTTTGCAACGCCGTATTTTTAGTAGGGCAATAAACTTTAGGATATTTATAAAAAGGGTGAAGCTTTGTTTTCACCCTTTTTGTTTTTATTTGAAGAAGTAAAAGTGTGAGAGTACGAAATGTTAAAACGTCTTATTTTCCTTTTAATGGTTGAAAGATGATGTTTTACTTTAAAAGGAAAAAGAGACGTTTCCATTTATTCAATAAAAAACGAACTGCGAACTTTGAACCTTCAACATCAAATATTGTTTATTTTTCCTTTTCAAGAAACCAGTCTGCTTTAGATGAAACCAATCACCCTTCTTGTTTGTAAACTTTTCATTTTTTTTTCTGTTGCGGCGCAGGCGCCAAATACGGTTACCTCGGCCGACATTTACCTGAACCTGCGCAAGCTGAATGTGCTGGGCTCGGTGCTGTATGTGGCGGCCCACCCCGATGACGAGAACACGCGACTGCTTACGTATCTATCAAAAGATAAATTGTACCGCACCGGATATTTGTCGCTTACACGCGGCGATGGCGGGCAAAACCTGATAGGTGATGAGCAGGGAATAGAATTGGGTTTGATACGCACGCAGGAATTGCTTTCAGCGCGCCGTGTAGATGGTGCGGAACAGTTTTTTACCCGCGCTTTCGATTTTGGCTTTTCTAAAAACCCTGAAGAAACGTTTACCAAATGGCCTAAAGAAAAAATACTGGCCGATGTGGTGTGGGTTATCCGCAAGTTCAGGCCCGATGTCATCATCACTCGTTTTCCCACCACCGGCGAAGGTGGTCATGGGCATCATACCGCTTCCGCCATTTTAGCCAACGAAGCTTACAAGGCAGCTGCTGACCCAAAGATGTTTCCCGAGCAGTTGAAATATGTGCAGCCCTGGCAGGCAAAGCGCGTGCTGTGGAATACATTCAACTTTGGCAGCAACAACACCATTCACGAAGACCAGTTTAAAGTAGATGTGGGTGGCTACAATGCCGTGCTGGGCAAAAGCTACGGCGAGATAGCGGCCGAAAGCCGCAGCCAGCACAAAAGCCAGGGCTTTGGCGTGGCGCGCAGCCGCGGCGAGGCGCTGGAGTATTTTGAAACAACTGCAGGCACCGCCCCCAAAACCGATTTGTTCGATGGCGTGAATGCAGTCTGGAAAAGAGTAGATGCCTCCGGTAAAATAGAAGCACAGGTGCAAAAGGTAATTCAGACGTTTGACTTTACACAGCCACAGGCATCCGTCCCCCAACTGGTGCAGATTTATAAAAATTTAAAAGCGCTTGCGCCTTCTTACTGGCAGCAGCAAAAGCTGAAAGAAGTGCAGGCGCTGGTTGAGCAATGCAGTGGCCTGTGGATGGAAGCTTTTACCGGCGAAGCTTACGTGGCGCAAACCGATTCGCTGCGCATTTATTTTGCACTCAACAACCGGCTTGGCAGCAATGCCCAATTAAAAAGCATTAAAATAAATGGTACAGATACAACCGTAAATGCCGTTTTAAGCAAAAACAGGAACTGGAGTTTTAATAAATACTTTTATGTGCCGGAAGAAAAAGGCATCTCACAACCTTACTGGCTGCAGGAAAGGAAAGAAGAAGGTTACTTTACCGTTTCTGAACAAACCCTGATAGGTCAGCCCGATGTGCAGCCCGCTTTTACAGCGCACTTTGCCGTGCAGGTAGAAGGTGAGGAATTTGTTTTTGAAAAGCCCGTGCAGTTTAAATTTACCGATCCTGTAAAAGGAGAACAGTACCAGCCATTAACCGTAGTGGCACCGCTCAATGTGTACATCAATCCATCGCTGCTGCTTTTCAAAAAAGATCAAAAGGAATCCAAGACGTTTTCCATTCAGGCCATTGCCAATAAAAAGATTCAGTTTGAAAAAGCTTTAGTGAAAGGGCAAGCCGGAAACTCATTGGTGTCTGCTATTGATTCATCGGGTTTATTTACAAAAGGCGCCAGCTGGCAATACGATTTTTCGGTGGATGAAACAGGTGTGCGTTATGCCAATTATATACAGCCTTTTATCCAGCTCGACACCTCTTCTTATCTCAATTATCTAGGCCTCAGCACCATTCGTTACGACCATATTCCCTACATCAATTATTTTTATACCGATGCGCTGAAGCTGCTGAAAATAGATTTAAAAACAGCGGGTAAAAGGGTTGGCTATATTGTAGGGGCAGGCGACAAAGTGCCCGAAGCGCTGGAGCAGATGGGGTATGAAGTAACGCTTTTGGGCGATAAGGAACTAAGCCGCAACAACCTGCAGCAATACGATGCCATCATTACAGGCATCCGCGCACACAACACGGCGCCCTGGCTCAACAGCCATTACGATAAATTGATGCAGTATGTGGCGGCTGGTGGCAACATGATTGTGCAGTACAACACCAGCAACCAGATAGGGCCGGTAGTAGCCAAAATGGGGCCATATCCTTTCAGCATCAGCCGCACCCGCGTGACTGATGAAGCGGCGCCCGTAACCTTTGTTAATGGGCAACACCCGGTATTAAATTACCCGAACAAAATAACAGAAGCAGATTTTAAAGACTGGGTGCAGGAGCGCAGCATTTACCACGCAGGTAATTTTGAAAAACCTTTTGAAACCGTCATCCGGATGAGCGACAATGGCGAAACGCCCAGCGAAGGCAGCCTCATCACCGCCAAATACGGCAAAGGCTATTTTACCTATACAGGTCTGGTGTTTTTCAGGCAGCTGCCCGCAGGTGTGCCCGGTGCCTACCGCCTGCTGGCCAACCTGATTGCGCTGAACCAGAAAAAAGAATTTTAATGAAAGAAAGAAAACCGGACCAGAAGCGCGGCAACATTGCTTTTGTAGTTATGATTGGAATTGGCCTTGCTATTGGCTTTTTAATCAAGCGGGTACATTATGGCTTGTTGATTGGGCTGGCACTGGGGCTATTAGCATCGGGACTTTTACGTAAACGATAAAGAACATGGAAAAAGAAAAAGAAGACATTCCCTTTTTTAAAACCTGGGATCAGTGGTACGCTTTTGTCATCCTCTTTCTGGTGCTGCTCATTCTTTTATTTTACGCGTTCACTAAATATTTTTCATGAACGGAACTGACTGGCTGGTACTAACTTTTACGCTGTTAGGCATTGTACTTTATGGGCTGTACCGAAGCCGCACCACCAAAAACCTGGATGGCTATTTTCTCAGCAACCGCAGCATGCCCTGGTACCTGGTGCTGCTTAGCATTATGGGCACGCAAGCCAGTGCCGTCACCTTTCTTTCTGCCCCGGGTCAGGCCTTTAGCGACGGCATGCGCTTTGTGCAATATTATTTTGGCCTGCCGCTGGCCATGGTGGTTATCTGCATCACGTTTGTGCCCATCTTCAACCGGCTAAAAGTTTATACGGCCTACGAGTTTTTAGAGAACCGCTTTGATGCCAAAACACGCACGCTTACCTCTTTTCTTTTCCTGCTGCAGCGCGGGCTTTCTACCGGCATTTCCATATATGCGCCATCGCTTATTTTATCGGCGCTTTGTGGCTGGGATATTTTTTGGGTGAATATTATTATGGGTGGTGTGCTCATTATTTATACCGT
>CBDTUH010000259.1:0-5055 GCA_965363375.1 uncultured bacterium | reverse complement strand
GGGCAGGTGCAGCAGGCAGCCGACGGCAGCCAGACCATTACTTATCAATTGCAATCGCCGCAGGGCCAGGCCATTGTGCACCAGTTTGTGCTGAAGCAAGGCCAGTACATGATCGATTTTAACCTGCAGCTGGCCGGTGTGCCCCAGTTAATTGGCGGCAACACCCTGAACCTCACCTGGCAGAACAAAGCCATTCAGCTGCAAAAAGACCTGAGCTACGAAAGAACCCAATCGCAGATTGCCTATTATGTAGATGGTGATTACGACTACTCGGCTATTGCCGGCGGCGGCAGCGAAACCTTTACCGAAGCCACAAAGTGGGTAGGTGTGAAGCAGCAGTTCTTTAATACCACTTTAATTGCCAAAAACGGCTTTACGGGCGCCAACCTCAGCTGGCAAAGTCCTGAAACCGGAAACGTGGTAACGCAGGCTACCGCCAATTTAAAAGTGCAGTTACCGGCCGCGGCCAACGCCACCGTGCCCATGAGCCTATATTATGGCCCTACCGACTATAAAATACTGAAGCAGTACGGCAATGAAATGGAAAATATGGTGAACCTGGGTTCCGGTGTGTTTGCTTTTGTAAAATACATCAACCGCTGGATCATTATGCCGGTGTTTGACCTGTTTGCCAAGTTCACTTCTAACTACGGTATTGTAATTTTACTGCTCACGCTTTTCATCCGCCTGCTCATTTCGCCGCTTACCTACACAAGTTACTTAAGCGGTGCAAAAATGAAAGCCTTGCGCCCCGAAATTGACAAGCTGAAAGCCAAGCACGGCACCGACCAGCAGGCCATCAGCATGGAGCAAATGAAACTTTTCCGCGAAGCAGGCGTAAACCCGCTGGGAGGTTGTATACCGGCACTGTTGCAGATTCCTATCTTCTTTGCGCTGTACTCTTTCTTTAACGCCAACGTGGAACTGCGCGGCGAAGCCTTCCTTTGGGCCAACGACCTGTCGCAGTACGATTCTATCATGCAGTTGCCTTTCAGCATTCCGTTTTATGGCGACCATGTGAGCCTGTTTACCATTACGGCTACCTTAACCTCGCTGCTGATTTCGGTGTATAGCATGAGCATGACGCCCGACCAAAGCAACCCGGTGCTGAAGTACATGCCTTATATTTTCCCGGTTTTCCTGCTGTTCATCTTCAACAGCCAGCCATCGGCACTTACCTGGTACTATACAGTATCTAACTTAATTACGCTGATACTGCAGTTTGTCATTCAGAACTATATTATCGACCACGATAAAATTCTGGCGAAAATTGAGATCAACCGCAAAAAGCCAAAAACCAAAAGCAAGTGGCAGGAAAAGATGGAACAAATGCAGGAGCAGCAAAAGAAAATGCAGGAACTGCAGAACAAAGGCCGCAAATAATTAAAAGGAAAAAGAGACGTTTTACGTTTTAAACATTTACAAAAGCGAAAAGTCGTAGTAAGCGAACTTTTCGCTTTTGTTTTTTTTAGCATTGCTTTGCCATTTGGCTGCATTTTTTGGATTAGTTTAGCCCAACGCAACGAAACAGCTAGTGCTGCTCGTCTTTACTAGAAGAATTTTAAAAATGGGAATGAAGAAGATTTTAAGTTTAATAATGATGGCAGCTCTTGTTGCCGGTCCGGTATTGGCGCAGAAAAAGCTGACCGAAGGAACCATTTCGTACGATATTGTTATCAATACCGGTTCGGATAAGCCGCAGGCGGCCGACTTTTTGGATGGCGCTACCAGCACCGTTTATATCAAAGGCCCTAAAAGCCGTACCGAAATGGTAAGCTCCCTGGGTACGCAGGCTACCATTATCGACGGCGCCAAGAACAGCATCAACATCATCAAAGAGTTTGGCGAGCAGAAGTACATCATCAACATGACGCCGGCCAATTTTAAAGAAGCTAACAAGCGTTTTGAGAATGTAACTTTTACTTACGGCAACGACGAAAAAACCATTTTGGGCTACAAGGTAAAAAAGGCCATTGGCAAGCTCGAAAACGGCTCTACTTTTACCGTGTGGTACACTACCGACCTGGTGCCCGAAAACAAGGATTTTCAATATGTGAACCGCGGCCTGCCCGGCCTGGCCATGGAGTACGAAAGCACCGTTGGCAACCTGCAGGTAACCTACACAGTTTCCAAAATATCGCTCAACCCCGTGCCTGCCGCCAGGTTTGACCTGCCCAAAAGCGGTTACCGCGTAATGACCTACGAGGAAAGCGTGGGACGGAATTAAAAGGAAAAAGAGACGTTTTGGAGAGAATGTAAAATTTAAAAATTCAAAACATAAAAAAGCTGAAAGGAAAACAAGACGTTTTTCTTTCAGCTTTTCTTTTTTGGCGCAACTGAATTTAATAAAAGGAAAAAGGGACGTTTTACTTTTAAAGCAATAACGTAGGGGCAAAAAAATAGGCCCTTAAGGCCAAAGTCTGAAAGGGGAAATAGACGTTTTTAGCGCCCTGCCGGGTTAAAAGTAACCTTATCCAGCAGCACCTTTTTCTTCATTGGTAAAATGTAAGTGGAATTGCCTTTCTGGTAAGTAACCACGGTGTTCAGCATAATAAAGTTCTTATTTTGCTCCAGCGTAAAAGGCTGGCTGCCACGGTACTGGTAAGTAGACTTTAAAGAAAAAGACTTGAAATTGTAGGGATTTGCCTTGGAAGTCAGCAGGCTTTTGCCCGATGAAGCACCTTTCTTTCTGCCATCGCCAAGGGTGGCAAAGCAAGCAACAGAAGCGGTAACCAGCACAACGGTAACCAATTTTCTTTGCAGCAGGTATTTTATATGTAGGGCGGTCAGGCGCATTGCACGGCAAAGATAAGAATAATTTTTAACATTCCCGCAACCTTTCCGGTATTCTTTCTACAATTTAATAACCTCCACAGGCTGAGGAAATTATAAAACTTGGTCTTCTTTATGCTATATATTAACTTGTAACCGATAACATACGAATGACAACAGACCCCTACAAAAACGATAAAGAAAGTATAAAAGAACTGCTGAAGCATTACGATAATATGCGCAACGGGCGCAGCACGATGTTTTTGGAAGAAGACGCTTTTGAAAAAATAATAGACTGGTTTGACGACCAGGAAGAATTTGGCAAAGCGCTGGAAGCCGCCGAGATTAGCATTGAATATTTCCCTTTTTCCGCATCGCTGCTGTTGCGCAAGGCCGACCTGCTGCTGGCTACCCGCAAGTACCACGAGGCGCTGGAGATACTGGAAAAAGCCGAACTGCTGGATGCCAACGATGTGAATCTTTATATATTAAAAACCGATGCTTACCTGGCGCTGGACATGCAGGAAAAAGCCGTGGCCCTGCTGCAAGAAGCCATCCGGCAGTTTGAAGGCGAGGAAAAAACAGAGCTCTTGTTTGAACTGGCCGATGTGTACGACGATTACGAGGAGTTTGACAAGGTGTTCGATTGCCTGATGATGATATTAAAAGCGGAGCCCACCAACGAGGAAGCGCTTTATAAAATCTGCTTTTGGACCGACTTTACTGGCCGCAACGAAGAAAGCATTCGCCTGCACCGCCGCATTATAGACGAGCATCCCTACAACGAGTTGGCCTGGTTCAACCTGGGCGCGGCCTACCAGGGGTTAAAGCTGTACGAAAAAGCCATTGACGCTTACCAATATGCCATTGCTATTGATGAAAAGTTTGACTATGCCTACCGCAATATTGGCGATGCCTACATACGCCTGCGCAAGTACCGCGAGGCTATAGAAGCGCTGGAAAAAGTGCTGGAATTAAGCAAGCCCGAAGAGGTGATTTATGAAGCCATCGGCCACTGCTACGACCGTATGAAAAACTACGCGCAGGCCCGTTTTCATTACCGCAAGGCATCGCACCTGGCACCGGAAGACAGCAAATTGTTATATAAACTGGCGCTTACTTATTACAATGAGCAGCAGTGGACCAGCGCCATCAAAAGCCTGGAAGCCGCGCTGAAAATACACCGGCAGCAGCACGAGTATAATTTGCTGATGGGCGAGTGTAAGCTGCACCTGGGCTTGGTAAAAGAAGCCATCCAGTATTTTTCGGCAGCGGTGCGCCTGCGCCCGCGCAACATGGCCGGCTGGGAAGCCCTCATACGCTGCCTGTACAGCGCCGAAATGTACAACGAAGCCCGCGTGCAGGCTTTGGCGGCTATTGAGCACACCGGCAAAAAGCCCCTTTTCATCTATTACCTCAGTGCTATTTTGCTGGCGCAGGGCAAAACCAAAGCCGCTTTGTTATACTTGGCGCAAGCGCTGGAAGCAGCACCCAAAACGCTCAAAAAATTCATTTCGCTCAACCCCTCGGTGCTGCAAAACAGCAAGGTGGTGGATGTGATAGCGCAGCACAAAAGAAAATGATTTGATAGATAAGATTGAATTTTAAAAGGGAATAGAGACGTTTTGAGTAAATGAAAATGTAAAATGTAAAAGGTAAAAAGTAAAAAAAGCATAATGCAGAACGCAAAAAGCTGAAAGGAAAATCAGACGTTTTTTCTTTCAGCTTTTTTTTATTGAATTGAATTGACATTGTTAAAAGGAAAATCAGACGTTTTCACCATTGTTCTTAATTGACAATTCACCATTCACCATTCACAAAAGGAAAAAGAGACGTTTGGACAATACCAGTAAAAACGGCGTGCCTAATATTAATCATACCTGTTTTCGTCACAAGTCTTAATTTTGCGCCCATTATTAAAAGCAAGACAAACGCCACCGATAAATGAATTTTAATCTTACACAATTACCCAACCGTACGCCCAAGCCCCGTACCTCCGGCATTACCATGGTTATGGACAAAGGCCTGAGCGTGCAGGAAGCCAAGAACTTTTTAAGCGTTGCCTACCCGCACGTGGATATCATCAAGCTGGGTTTCGGAACTTCGTTTGTAACGCCCAACCTCGAGGAAAAACTGGAAGTTTACCGCTCTTACAATATTCCCATCTACTTTGGCGGCACACTGTTCGAAGCATTTTTGGTGCGCAACCAATTTGAAGATTATATTGCCGTGTGCAAGCAGTATGGCATTGAATACATGGAAGTGGCGGAAGATCAGCAGGTT
>CBDTUH010000258.1:0-5092 GCA_965363375.1 uncultured bacterium | reverse complement strand
CGGGCTCGTAGCCTACAAACTCCATAATATCAATTTCGCCGGAGGCAGGCCAGTCGCCGTATTTCCACTCGGTAGGCAACATCCAGATGGCGGGCCACACGCCGCGGCCTTGCGGCAGTTTTGCTTTTACCTCTACGCGGCCGTACTTCCAGTCGCCCTTGTTTTTGGTTACCAGCCGGGCCGATGTGTAGTCGCGGCCTTCCATAGCTTCGCGCCGCGCTGTGATGATGAGGTTGCCGCCTTCCACACGTGCATTTTCCGGTCTGTCTTTAGTATAATACTGCAGCTCATTATTGCCCCAGCCGCTGCCGCCTACATCGTAGCTCCACTTTTGCGGATTGGGCAGGCCGGTGTAGTCAAACTCGTCACTCCACACCAGGTTGGTATAAGCGGCGCCTTCATCATCGTCGCGGATGGAGCCGGTACCGCTGGCTTTGGTTATTACGCCATTTACCACATTCGACAGGTTGATTGTAAAGGTTTCAGCCCCTTCTTTTTTGGTATCGCCCACTACATCAACTGTTACTTTTTTGGAACGCTCGCCGGGCTGAAACGTAACTGTTTGCGCTGATACAGCCGTAAAATCTTCGCCACCCTTGGCCGTGCCATCGGCAGTGCTGTAACTAACGCTTACCGGCTGCGAAAAGGTTTTATCCATGGAAATGGTAAACTCAAACGGCGTGGTGCCGCTGCTGCCTTCAAATAGCGTTACATCGTCTACCGACAACTTGGAAAGAATTTCGGCAGGCGTGGTATTGCTGCCGCCACCCTCGCAGGCCGCCAGGCCGGTTACCATTACTGCAAATAAAAAACGTCTCATTTTCCTTTTAATTTTATTGGTACACACGTACATAATCTACCAGCATGCGCTGCGGGTATACAGAGGGGTCCACACCCATTTTGCCACCCCAGCCGCCGCCCACGGCAATGTTTAGAATGAGGTGAAAAGCCTGGTCAAAAGGCCATTCATCGCTGCCTTTGCCCGTATTGGCAAAAGTGAGATAATGCTTATCATCAACAAAAAAATCGATCTTGTCTTTATTCCACTCAATGGCATACACATGAAAGGCTGTGGAAAGATCATCAAATTTCAATCCTTTTCCTTTTTGGGTGCCAATGGAATGGTTAAAAGCCTTGGTGTGCACGGTGCCATGTACCGAGTCGGGCTCGTAGCCTACAAACTCCATAATATCAATTTCGCCGGAGGCAGGCCAGTCGCCGTATTTCCACTCGGTAGGCAACATCCAGATGGCGGGCCACACGCCGCGGCCTTGCGGCAGTTTTGCTTTTACCTCTACGCGGCCGTACTTCCAGTCGCCCTTGTTTTTGGTTACCAGCCGGGCCGATGTGTAGTCGCGCGATTCTTTGGCTTCTTTATGCGCTTCTACCACCAGGTGGCCGTCTTCCACGCGGGCGTTTTTAGGTTGGGCTTTGGTGTAAAACTGCAGCTCATTATTGCCCCAGCCGTGGCCGCCCACATCGTAGCCCCACTTGCTGCTGTCGGGCAGGCCGGTATAGTTAAATTCATCGCTCCACACCAGCTTTTTCTGCGCCTGCACTACACCAGCCAGGCTTGCGCACATCAGCAGCAAGCATAAGCTTTTCCATATTTTCATGTCTGAATATTTTTTTTAAAAGGGATTTAAGACGTTTTTGCTTTTACCGTGGGTAAGAATTTTTAAAAGGAAAAAGAGACGTTTGCTAGTTGTTTCATTTTTATCAAATAAAAACGTCTCTTTTTCCTTTTGCTTTTTATCTTGTCAATTTGCCATTGAGTTTAATAGCGCGGCTGCTGCCCCCAACCAGAATGTCGAATGCACCTTTTTCACTTACCCACTGCATGTTCAGGTCGTTGTAGTATTGAAAAGCGCTTTCGTCCAAGGTGATGGTTACCGTTTTGGACTGCCCGGGCTGAAGAAAAACCTTTTCAAAACCTTTCAATTCCTTTTCGGGCCTTGGCAGTAAAGATTGCTGTTGCTTTACATACACCTGCGCTACTTCGGCGCCTACTTTTTGCCCCGTATTGCGTACGGTAAAAGTTACCGTGGCACCTTTGCCGGCGGGCGTTACTTTCAGGTTGCTGTAGGCAAAAGTGGTGTAAGAAAGGCCGTGGCCAAAGGCAAACTCGGGCTCTACGTCATACGTATCGTAATAGCGGTAGCCTACATAAATATCATCTTTGTAATACACTTTTACTGAGTCGCCAGGAAACTGCCCCAGCTTGTGCGCGGGTACGTCTGCCAGCTTTTTAGGAAATGTCATGGGCAGCTTGCCGGAAGGGTTTACCTCGCCGAATAAAATTTTTGCCAATGCATTGCCGCCTTCCATACCGGGGTACCAGGCCTGCACAATAGCTTTGGTATTGGCTACCCAGCCGCTCATATCTATAGGGCCGCCACCCATTAGCACCACAATGGTGTTGGGATTGGCTTTGAGCACGGCCTGCAGTAGTTCTTCCTGTCCAAAAGGCAGGTTCATATCAGGCTTGTCGGTGTCTTCGGCATCGTAGGCATTGTCGCCCCAGTTGGCATAGTTGTAACCGTGCGTCCAGCCGCCTACAAAAATGGCTACTTCGGCTTTGCCGGCCGCTTCTGCTGCTTTGTTAATCGATAACTGGTCGGCCACGGCGCCGCGGGCAATATCATAGCCAGGTGCATAGGTAATATCGGCACTGCTGCCCACTATTTTTTGAATGCCTTGCAGCGGGGTTATTTCGTAAAACGCTTTTACCTGCGATGAGCCGCCCCCCAGCGATTGCGGCCTTGTGGCGTTCAATCCGATAACAGCAATTGACTTAACGCGGGCCTTATTCAAAGGTAAAACAGCCGCTTCGTTCTTCAACAGTACAATGCCTTCTTCGGCTACTTTCAAGGCCGTTTGCTGGTGTTCTTTGGTATTGTATGCGCCTTTTTTGCGGCTGCCATCCATCATGCCGGTGGCATACATTACGCGCAAAATGCGGCGCACTTTATCGTCAATATAATATTCATGAACCTTGTGGCTTTTTACCAGCGTGGCTACCGTATCGGCCAGAAAGAATTTGCCGTAATTGGGATTGGGCAGCATACCCAGGTCGGTGCCCATTTCCATATCGGTACCATTCCATACGGCTTGCAGCGTGCTGTGTACCGCGTTCCAGTCGCTCATCACCACTCCTTTAAAGCCCCACTCTTTGCGGAGTATCTGCTGCATCAAGTATTGGTTGTGCGTGGCCCACTGCCCGCGAAACTTGTTATAGGCTCCCATCAGCGTGTTTACTTTTCCTTCCTGCACGGCGGCTTTAAAGCCCGGCAGGTAAATTTCGCGCAGGGCGCGCTCGCTCATGTGCACATCAATAGAAGTACGCAGGCGCTCCTGGTTGTTGGCAGCAAAATGTTTGACACAGGCCGAAATACCTTGCTCCTGCACGCCTTTGATGTAGCCCACCACCAGTTTGGAAATCAGGTAAGGGTCTTCGCTCATATACTCGAAATTGCGGCCGTTGAGTGGCGAGCGGATGATGTTGATACCAGGACCCAGAATGACATCTTTACCTCTAAAATTAGCTTCGCGGCCCAGTACCGAACCAAACTCGTGGCCCAGTTTAGGATTCCAGGTAGAAGCCAGGCAAACACCTACGGGTAGATAAGTGCTGCTGTCATACACGCCGGCATCGGGTGTGTAATCGGTGCCATGCTCTACGCGCACACCGTGCGGCCCGTCAGAGGTAATAAAAGGCGGAATATTGAGCCGCGGCACACCACCGGTTTGGAAAGAGGAGGCGCCGTGTATCATAGTTAATTTTTCTTCGAGCGTCAGCTGCTTTATCAGCGCTTCAATTTTGGCATCGGCAGCAGGTGTGGTTATGATCTGTGCCTTAGTAATGCCAGCGCAGCAAAGCGCCAATAGCAGCACCGCTACCTTTAATCTGATTTTCATGGTTGTTCTTTTTTTTAAACTGAATTTTTGGCTTCTCCTTTTCTGCAGTTGGTGTGTAAGGCGTTAAAAGGAAATTGAGACGTTCTTTAAAAGAGCCGGAAATAAAAAAGGGAGTGCAGCTTAGTTCAGCTACGCGCTACACTCCCGCTAACGATTACTGCTTACAAATAAAAAAAACGGTATTGAATGGTTTTTCCTTTTTTTAAGGTACCGCAACAAATTTGAACTGGTGAACCGCTTGAGACGAAGTGCCCGAACGCAGCACCATGGCTGTTGGCGAAATGGAAATGATGCGATAGTTGTTTGACGATACATCCGTAACACCTATAAAGTGTGTAGGCGGTGTAGAGCTTAAGGTAATGGTGGCAATACCTGCACCGGCAACCGTATTGCTGAACGTATAGCTTACATTGCTGTACGAGCGGTCGGCGCTGCAGCTGTAGTTGGGGGCAATGTTTCCTGCATTGAAAGTAGCGCCATTGGCATTGTAGCTAAGCTTGTTGTCGGCTGAAAACGTATACACATCATCCAGCTGGCAATCGGCCAGCGGGCCGCCGCCATAATATTCGGATGGGTTGCCTTCTGTTCCTACTATAATTGCATTGCTTACGGCTGGGTCAAGCTTCCAGCTACGGGTGGTAAGCAGCTTGAATGGGCTAAAGGCAGCGGGGTCGTCATTGGCAACCGTTATCTCCTGCGCTTCTGTGTCCATTCCTCCATGGCCATAACCCATCAGCCTTACCGTATAGGTTCCCTTTTCGGCAAAGTAAGCCGTGTCGGTATTTTTACCTCTTATAAATCCTTTACCATCGCCACGGTCCCAGTCGTACATAAACGTGTTGGTAGATGTGCTGGTAAGCAGGTAGCGGTTGGTTTGGCCCTGTATGGGCGTAACGGTAAAGGAAGCTTCAGGCTTAGGGCCCAGTTCCCTCACATCGTATTCGCAGGCAGAGAGCAGCGCTGCCGAAGCCAGCACAGCCGCCACGCCTGTTTTTATTTTAAAATTGCGGAATAACATATAAAAATGATTTTAAAAATATTTTGAATTAAAAGGGTTTTCAAACGTTTTGCAGGCTTGGTATCAACAGTTATGCTTGCTTGTTTGAGCGGGCCTTAAAAACCTCTAAAAACCCTTTTAAAATTGAAAAACGTCTGATTTTCCTTTTGCTTAGTA
>CBDTUH010000257.1:0-5094 GCA_965363375.1 uncultured bacterium | reverse complement strand
TACGCCTACCATTACGATCCACAGCAGCAGCAGAATAATCAGCGTCCACTTCAGTTTTTTGTTTTCTACATTGTGCCAGATGAGGTAGATAATAAGGCCGTAGAAAGTAACTGCCATCAGGGCGTGGCCGCTGGGGAAACTAAAATTTTCGGCCGCCTCCAGCAGCTGGTTGCCGGGGCGCTCGCGCGCAAACAGGCGCTTGAGGCCAAACATCATCAGCAGACTGCTAATGGCTATGGCCGGCACTTTTATAGAGTACCAGCGATGCTTTTTTATAAAAAGGTAGTAGGCAATCATCAGCAGGTTGGCCGGAATCAAAAACTCGTGTTTTCCAAAAAAGGTAATAAAGTTCATGATGGCCGTGTTGGTATCGTTGATATAAGGCCTTACGGCCTCAAATACCCGGTGGTCCAGCTCCTCGTTGCGCAGCAGAAAAATGCGGCGCGTAATAACAATAAAAGCATACAAAGACCCAAAAAAGATAGCTGTAATGGCCAGCATTTCTACCGACATCAGCGCTACTTCTGCCCAAATCTTTTTAGCCCTTCTGGTTAACCTTTTTACCATAAGCTTTTCTATTACAAACAATATGCAAGAATGGTCCTTACAGGTCTTAAACTAATCATACTTTCCAAAACGTCTCGCCTTCCTTTTAAAGTTTAGCGGTTGTTTTACTAACGACCGACGTCAGCTGACTGTCGACTTCAACCAAAACGTCACTTTTTCCTTTTAAAGCTACAGCCGGTACAGCACCTGGCAGTTGGTGCAGAAAAAACTGCGCCGCGGGTTGAGGCCTGTGTGCTGTTTTACCAGAGGCAAGCTGCAACGGGTGCACACTTTTTTGGTATGCGCCAGCCATTGCTGGCGCAAAATGCCCGCCTTTTTCCAGTCCAGAAAATCGAAGGCATAACCTTGTGCTTCTTTGATCAATTCGTTCAATTTTAACGGCGGCAGTGCGCCCACTTCGCTTTCGGGGTGCACGCCAATGCGGTACAGCATTTCGTTTTTCATGATGTTGCCTACGCCACTGAAAATGCTTTGGTCCAGCAGGGCATCGCACACCAGCATGTGGGGTTTGGCCTCCAGTTTTTCTTTTGCCTTAAAAGGGTTCCAGCTTTCCTGCATTACATCGGTGCTCCAGTCGTACAGGCTGTTCATGTCAGTGCCTTCTAAAATTTTGGCGGCGCAGTTGTAGTTGTTCCATTCGCCATTGGTAAATACCAGTGTAAGCTTGGGTTCTTTCTCGGGGTGGCGGCTGTTGATGTAGTAGTTGCCAAACATGAGGTAGTGGATGCGGATGGTGCAGTCTTCAAAAAGAATTAAAAAATGCTTGCCCCAGGTTTTTAAGGCGGTTATTTTCTGGCCGGTAATGCGGTCTTTATCGAGCTTGCTGGCGCCCGAGGCGCTTAACACTTTTTTGCCTATAAAGGGCTGCGCTTCTTCTTTCAGTATCACCAGTGAAGGACCTTCCATGGGTGATGCTGCTGCAAAAGGCGTGCTTGAGTTTGGGATGACAGCGGACGGATGACAGTTAACAGGAGAGAAAAAAACGTCTGTTTTTCCTTTTAGATTTTGAGAAATGAAATATAGTGCAGGAATCTCCTGCTGTCAATTGTCATCTGTCAACTCCTAAACGCTGGCCCAATTTTTTTACATGCTATGTATATGGCCAAGCCGGTATATACAACCAAATCCACCACCATACATAAAGTGGCGTACCACGAAAAAGAAAAGGCGCTTGAAATAGAGTTTCGTACGGGCAATGTGTATAAATATTACGATGTGCCGCCGCGGCTGTGGAAGGTATTTCAGCTGTATATAGAGGTGGAAGGCTCGGCCGGGTCGTTCTTTAACGAGTACATAAAAAACCAGTTTACTTCCGAAAAAATAAAAGAAGCTTAATCCCTACTCCATATTTTAAAAGCCGGTCTCAGCGACCGGCTTTTTATTATTTGTACCTGTTTTATCCGAGGTTGGTTTGCGTGCCGCGCAGCATATCGGTAGCGCCATCCTTGCCGTGCTGCAGGTTGAGCTCGCTGGTGGGTTCTTTTTTGGTTTGCGCATCGGCCTCGGCACCAATAGGGCCTTTGCCAATGGTAATGCCACCATCCACCGAAAACAGGGCGCCGGTTACATACGAGGCCTCATCGGAAGCTAAAAACAGGTAGGCATGCGCAATTTCGTCGGGTGTGCCGCGGCGGCCCATGGGCGTGCCGGTCAGTATCATTTCCTCGTGCTTTTTGCTCATGGGGCCTTTTTCCTTGTGCGTCCAGGCCGTATCAATTGCGCCGGGACAAACACAGTTGGCGCGCACACCATGCCGCGCCTGCTCGGCCGCTATGCCGCGCGTAAAAGCATGCATCCAGCCTTTGGTACCGCCATACACCGCATTTTCGCCCAGGCCTATCAGCCCCGATTCGGAGCCGGCATTTACCACGTTGCCCCTTGTTTTTTGCAGCTCGGGCATGGCAAACTTGGTCATTAAAAAAGCGGAGCGCATGTTGTTCTTTATTATATAGTCAAACGCATCGGTCGGGAAGTTCTCTATCAGTTCCATCACCGGAAATACGCCGGCGTTGTTAATTAAAATATCGAGCTTTTTATAGGTTTTTACAGCAAACTGCACGCACTCCATGGCCACTTCATCTACTGACACATCGCCTACAAAGCCGTGGGCATCGCCACCGGTCTTGCGGATCTCTTCCACCACCTCGCTCACCGGGTCTTCGGGAAAACCATTGACAATTACTTTGGCCCCTTCTACACAAAATCTTTTACAGATAGCCTCGCCAATGCCGGTGGCGCCGCCGGTAACAATGGCTACTTTTCCTTCCAGTCGTCTCATATTATGCTTTTTTTAAAGATTAGAACAATAGGAAAAAAATTACAGAAATAGTTGTGCCAAGGCAGCGCCAAACGTCTCTTTTTCCTTTTAAAAGTGTGGAGCGTCAACTATTGCTGCGCCTGTTTGTTAATACCCGGCACAAACTGCTGAAAACAGAATGGCAGTACTTAAAAACAAAAGAAACGGTGTATGATGTTGCAGCTAAACCCTATGATATTAGTAGAAACGCCTTTAGGTCGCGGCCAGGCCCTTTTTATAATTGATTACGGCATGCACCAGAACACCTGCTGGGTAGTGGCGCTTCAAAAAGATGGGGTGGTTAAGCATTTCGATTGCAACGACATTATTATTTCCACCAATTTTACCTACGGCGTCAATCTGGCGCGTAATACCAACCACGATTAAAAACGTCTCGCCTTCCTTTTGTTTTTTTTACACCGCCCGGGCCGTTGCCGCTTGTTAAAGTAAGTACTACATTTGCCGCGCTTTCTTTTTAAAAAAAACTATATGCGTACCGCTTTTGCCAAATACCTGTTGCTGATAGCTCTTTTCTTTTACCTGCCGGTTAGCTCCTGGGCCTGGGGTATGCTGGGGCACCGCATTGTGGGGCAGGTGGCGGAAAGCTATTTGAGTAAAAAAACCAAAAAGGAAATTAGAAAAATATTGGGCAGCGAAAGCGTAGCCATGAGTTCTACCTGGGCCGATTTTATCAAATCCGATTCCACCTACGACTACCTCGATACCTGGCACTACATCAATTTTCCCAAAAACCTGCAGCTGGCCGAGTTTCAGGCTTTTCTGGCCAAGGATACAGGTGTGAATGCCTACAATAAAATCAATTTTTTAGCCGCAGAGCTAAAGAAAAAGGATTTGCCGGCTGATAAAAAACGGATGTACCTGCGCCTGATTATTCATTTTGTGGGCGACATTCATCAGCCGCTGCACGCCAGCCCCGACGGCACGGCCGGCGGCAATGCTGTACGCGTAACCTGGTTTGGCCAAAATACCAACCTGCACCGTGTGTGGGACTCGCAGTTGATAGAAAACCAGCAACTGAGTTATACTGAATATGCAACCCACATTAACCATACTTCAAGGGTGCAAAGAGCGCTGTGGCAGGGCCAGCCCATGAGCCAGTGGCTGTTTGAGTCTTATTCCATCAGTGACCGGCTGATTGACGAAATTAAAGAACCCAATGCCCGCCTGGGTTACGAGTATAACTTTAAGTATGTGGACCTGCTGAATGAGCAACTGCTGAAAGGCGGCGTGCGCCTGGCGGCCGTACTGAACGATATTTTTGGCTAAAAGGGAATGGAGACGTTTGGAAAAAATTCAAAAGTCAAAATGCAAAACCAAAAAGTGGGCAGGATGCAAAATAATGAAAGCAGAATGCTGAAAGGAAAAAAAGACGTTTTCATTACGACTGTTTATCTTGAACAATGAGCCACGAACCATGAACCTCAAAAGGAAAAACAGACGTTTCAAAAATCCTCTAAATCCATTTCAATCCCATTAATCCTTGGGCTAAAATTTAACTACTCAAATTTTTAGCAATAGGGGCGCAAAATGTAACTTCGCCGCATGCAAGATATTCTGAAGGGATTGAACGAGCGGCAAAGCGAAGCCGTGACCACTATAGATGGACCATTGATGATTGTGGCTGGTGCCGGCAGCGGAAAAACCAAGGTTCTCACCACCCGTATTGCCTACCTTATGAGCAAGGGTGTAGACTCATTTAACATACTGGCGCTCACCTTTACCAACAAGGCTGCTGCCGAAATGAAAGAGCGTGTAGAGCACATTTTAAAAAATAAGGAGGCCCGCAATTTATATATCGGTACGTTTCACTCCGTATTTGCCCGCATACTGCGCGCCGAGGCGCACCGCATTGGCTTTCCCAACTCATTTACCATTTACGATACCGACGATGCCAAAAGCGTGGTGAAAACCGTAACGCAGGAACTGAATTTAGATGTGCAGCACTACAAGCCCAACGTGGTGTACAACCGTATTTCAGCTGCTAAAAACGCATTGGTTACCGCTGCGGAATACAAAGCCGATTACCACTTGCAGCAGGAAGACATGCGCGCCAACCGCCCCATGATAGGCCACATTTTTGAAGCCTATAGCAAGCGTTGTTTTAAGAATGGCGCGATGGATTTTGACGACCTGCTGGTGAAGTTTTACGAGCTGCTCAAGCATTTTCCGGAAGTGCTGCATAAGTACCAGCACAAGTTCAAGTACATTAT
>CBDTUH010000256.1:0-5130 GCA_965363375.1 uncultured bacterium | reverse complement strand
CTTTGTCCTGAAAATGCAAAAACCAATCTTCTCCCGTCTGCGTAGTAACCCAGGCGCCCTGGTGCGGCCCATTGATGGGCGAAGCACCCTGCTCCAGCACCACTTTGCGTTCGTAAGGGCCATAAATATTTTTAGACCGCAACGCCAGTTGCCAGCCATAGGTAACACCACCTGCCGGCGCAAAAATGTAGTAATAGCCATTGCGCTTGTACAGCTTCGGGCCTTCCACTGTTACATCTTTTTCATGGCCATCAAACACAATCACGCCTTCATCTAACGCCTTGGTGCCTTCCGCATTTAATTTTTTAATTGCCAGCACACTTTTGATGCCTGCGCGGCTGCCTGCATACGCATACACCAGGTACACCTGCCCGTCATCGTCCCAAAGCGGGCAAGGGTCAATCAAACCTTTGCCGCCGGCCACCAGCACGGGTTCGCTCCAGGGGCCTTCTGCCTTTGCCGCTTTGGTCAGGTAAATACCAAAATCAGGGTCTGGATAGTAAATGTAAAACTCACCCTTGTAGTAGCGGATGGATGGTGCCCACACCCCTTCGCCGTGGCGGGTGGTGTAAAAATGCTCACGGGGCTCCAGGTGCGTTAATGCATGACCAATCAGCTTCCAGTTCACCAGGTCTTTCGAGTGCAGGATGGGCAGGCCCGGCACCGATTCAAAAGAAGAAGCGACCATGTAATAATCATCTCCTACCCGCACAGCATCAGGATCAGAATAGTCAGCATGCAGAATGGGATTTTTAAACATGCCATTACCTGCATCAGCTACCCAGACCCTTGAAACGGACGAATCCTGCGCAAAGACAGGCAGCGAAAAAAAGAGGAATAAAAAATTCAGAATTCGTTTCATGGCTAATCAATTAACGGGTTCCAGTCTCTAAATACATTTGTCAGGTTGTAGGCTTTTGCTTCTGCCTCTGTAAGTTGACGGCTCCATTTGGCACGGTCAGCCGGCCGCGCGCCGGGTCCGAAAGCGTTGTACTCGGCATAGCGTGCTGTAGCTTCGTTGGCTTCGTTGCGCCAGTTGTTCCATCCTTCGGGAATAATGTGCGCACCCATGTAACAATTGATGTATGCTACACTGGCGTAAGGCCGCCAGGGTCTGCCCAGCGTTACCTTGTTCACATTCAAAGAATCGGTCGTAAGCACGCAATTATTGAAAACATAGCCAAATGCCTCCTCTTTTGGTGTAGAGGCGGCGGTGATGTGCGAATTGCGTTTGCTGTTGACGTGGCACTTTTCGAACCAGGCCGTGGATGGACCGAAAATGAAATCGGTTGTCCCTTCGATGTAGCAGTTTTCAAAGTACTGCCGGGTAGCTGGTTTGCCTGCATAAAGCACATCCTGATTTCCTAAAAACCGGCAGTTCTCGAATTTCACTCTATCGCCCATGACGTGCATAGCCACGGCCTGGCCGGCACTGTAGCCTGCATTATTTTCAATGGTAAGATTGGCGATTTTAACATTGGCGCCTTCCTGCAGAAACGTATACGACGTAAAGGTGTTAATGGTGTCGCCGTTGGGTGCAATTTTGCCGGAGTGGTCTTCGTAAGTAAGTACTGTTTTAAACTTGTCCTCACCTGTTATTGTAATGTTCTGTTTTGTGGAATCGAGGTACAGCTTTTCTTTATACACCCCATTCCTGATAAAAACATGATACGGCTGTTTGTTATGTTGCGGAATGGCATTGAAAGCATCCTGCACTTTTGTAAAATCGCCGGTGCCATCTTTGGCTACTGTAATCAACACATTCCGCTTTTTTATTGGGAAAAAAACAGCCTGTAAAAAGTTGTTGATGTACGTTACAGTTGAATCAAACCAGGGATGAAACAAGGGATATGAATGCGGTGCACCGGCAAAGGTGTGTACTTCGTTGTAAATGCGGTGGCCGTTCAGCACCTGAACAAAATCATTTCTTCCGGCATGCATGCGCGCCACGCTGCTGTTGATGAACAAAGTGGGCGGCGTTTGCGGTCCCACATGCGACAGCGGTGAGGCCTGCTGCCACAAACGTTCCTCTTCCCTTTTGGAAAAACCAAACCAATACGTAGCGGCCGATGTTTTCTTACTGTCATCACCTTCGCCAGATTCAGGATGCACAAACGACAGCGTACCATCCAGGTTAATAATAGCATTGGCATTGGAAGAAACGTTGGTATTGCACAAAAACGTTTCAAAATCCTTTTGACCATTGGTGGTACCGAGCAAAGAGGCCAGCATGCCGCCTGCTGAAAAGCCTGCTACCGCAATTTTGGAAGTATCAAGGCTATAAGCTGTTGCCTGGCTGCGCACCCATCGGACGGCTGCTTTTACATCGTGCAGGGCTGCGGGATAAAGGGCCTCGGTAGAAAGCCGGTATTCGGGTGTAAAAGTAACGTAGCCTAAAGAGGCAAGCCGCTGCGCCAGCGGGTGGTGCTGTGTTCTATCACCCGAGCGCCAGCCACCGCCGTGCAGGATGATGATGGCGGCTCTTTTTTGCGTTGTTGTTTTGGCAGGATAAAAAGCGTCCAGCTTCAATTTCCGGCTGCCCTGATTACAATAAATAAGGCCTCTTTTTTCTTTTACCGATGCCTGTTGAAGCGGTTGTACAATCTTGATGAAAGGATATTTCTTTTTTTGTTTGGTATACTCGCTGTGAATGGTAAAGGATGTATCTCTTACACCGGTGATGCCTTTTGTGGACTGCGCACAAACTACTATTGCACAAAAGGAAAATAAAGCGTTTAACAAAAAAAGCTTACAGCATCTATTCATCTTGTATTTCTGATACAATAACTAAATAAAACAATTTGAAGATTACTTTTTCACGACTGGTTTTACAATACGATCGGCCAAAGGAAGACCTTTTGCTTTTATTTCTGCCAACACAATTTGTGCAACCAACCGCGCCCCCAATTCAGTAAAATGCGTGTTGTCTACTTTTCCATCGGGATAGTTGGGATGTTCGCCTTTTCCTAATTGCAAAAAAAACAGTTTTGAAGTTTCTTCTCCCATTTGTGCGTACAGCGCACGGCTTTTGGTGTCAAGGTCAATCAACGTAACACCGGTTTCCGCAGCCACTTCCTTCACCAGCGCGGAATAAACAGCATGTGTTTCCACCGCCTGACCATCTTTAAATTTGCGGCGGCTTACAGGCGTAAACAGCAGCGGCGTGGCCTCTTTCGCTTTTGTTTCGGCTATAAAACGCTTTAAATTCCTTTTGTACTGTTCGGGCGTAGTGTAGCGGTCTTTTTTCTCTTCCGATTCGTCGTTGTGTCCAAACTGGATGAACACATAATCACCCGCACTCAAATCATCAATCAGTTTTTGCCACAGCCCTTCTTCGATAAACGTGCGGGTGCTGCGGCCGTTCTTGGCGCGGTTCTCTATCTGAACTGTTGAATCAAAGAAATAAACAAATGGCATTCCCCAACCTGTTTCCGGATAAGCACGCGGTTCTTTGATGGCAATGGTTGAATCACCGGCTAAAAACACTTTTACTTTCTTTTGCGGTGGCAGTGCAAATGCTGTTAAAAGAAGCATTAAGGCTGCATACTGAAAATATTTCATAAGCCTTTCTTGTAATCAGTTTGAGAATTAGATTTCGGGCGACACCAGACTGTTGATGTACACTTCAATATTGGTGTAAAATGGATGCAGTGTAGTTGTAGATGCATCGGCTGTACTGGAGGGGTTCAAACCATTTTTTTTCTCCCATTCGTCGGGCATGCCATCGCCATCGCTATCGGCAGTTGCCGGCATCGAGCGCAATGTGGGCCATGCCGATAGCGTTTGCTCGTAAGGCGTGCCATGCGGAAAACCACCCTGTACATCAATTATGTTCCCCGTGCGGTTTTGCACGTCGGCGGCAATGCGCTGGTCAACGGCATCGCGGCGGTGGCTTGCGCCAGCGCCCTGCAGCACCAGGCGGTAAGCTTCTTCGGCACTGTGCGTTGTGATGGGCTCTGTGCGGAATGCTTCTTTTTGTTTTGCCGCTTCTTTGTCTGCAGCCGTGCCGCCGTTGCCCATTGTCACACCCAGCCAGTTATCCTTCGTCACTTCAACCGAACCATCCACATGATTGCCTTCAACAAAATATTTTCCAAAAGGTATGTTGTTCTCGTCCTGACGCGAAGGGTTTACAATGCGGTATTTTACTTTTGTTTGCGTGGCGCTTCCCCATTTGTAATAATTATTTACCATGTTATACCGTCCGCCTTCGCCGCCATAAATGTTGTTGTGGCCCCAGTTATAAATCACATTGTTCCGAAAATCCACCGTTTCTTCTTTGGTGTCGCGGGTGCCGGCAAAACGTGGCGTGCGGCTAATGCAGTGCGCAAACAGGTTGTGGTGCGCTGAAAGGTAACGTGCACCCCATATGCCACCATAACCATGGTTTTGAAAATCATCGCTGCCCCTTTCATAATGATAGGAGTAGTTGAGCGGTTCAGCAATAATATTCCATTGCAGTGTCGTGCTGTCGCCGGCATATACGGTAAACGCTTCGTCGGTGCTCCAGCTCATTGAACAATGGTCGATAATGATGTTTTTTCTGCCAATGGCCGACAAGGCATCATCATGCCCGCTGCCGTGCACTTTCTCGCGCTGCTGCAGACGGTCGCCCATACGAAAACGCAAGTAACGAATAATGATGTTGTCGCCGCCCAGCTTTACCGGCTGATCAGCCAGGCAAATGCCATCACCCGGCGCGGTTTGGCCTGCAATGGTTGTATTGGGTTTTATGTTCAGTGGCGATTGCAGATGAATGGTACCCGATAAGGCAAACACAATAATCTTGGCACCATTGCGCACCACGCCTTTGCGCAGGCTGCCTTCACCATCATCGTTCAGGTTAGTTACCACATACACCTGACCGCCACGCCCACCGGTGGTATAACGGCCATAGCCTTCCGCACCCGGAAATGCAATGGGTACACTGCTCTCACTGCGTTCAGGGGCTTTATCGCTTTGAGCCACTTTTTTGGACTGTGCACAGGCGGTTGTAAAAAAGAGTGCACCTGTTAGTAACCAGAGATTGTAACAAGAAAAATTTCGCATGTATTAAGTTTACAAAAACGTTTAAAATTCCTTTTGGCTTATTTCAGTTGCCCTTCGGTAATGGGTTGAACCAGGCTGTTG
>CBDTUH010000255.1:0-5172 GCA_965363375.1 uncultured bacterium | reverse complement strand
TGGTGCATATGCAACAAAATAAATTGCTGGTATTGCAAGGCCTTGATGATTATATTGTGGTAGATACCAAAGACGTTTTACTGATCTGCCAAAAGGAAAAAGAACAGGCTATAAAAGAATACGTGGCAGAAGTAAAAAGAAACAGTGGCGATAAATATTTATAAACCTTACACCGGCTGCAGATGAATTATAACAACATACTTTTTATTGATATAGAAACGGTTTCGCAATACGAAACCTATCATCATATGCCGACCGACTGGAAAGCGCTTTGGGATGTAAAGGCCGGAATGCTAATTCGAAACAAAGAAACGGAAACAACTGAAACAGTATATCATCGTTCGGCCATCTATGCCGAGTTTGGAAAAATCATCTGCATATCATGCGGCTGCCTGCAGGGTAGTGGCGAAGACAAGCGCATGGTGATAAAATCGTTTGTAGGCGATGATGAAAAAAAGCTGTTGCTGCAGTTTGCTGAAATGCTGCAAAAGTGGTCGAAAGATGCTGACAAATATTTGTGCGCGCACAACGGTAAAGAGTTTGACTATCCCTACATCTGCCGCCGTATGATCATTAATGGCGTAGCCATTCCGGAAGCCTTACAAATTGCCGGCCGCAAGCCCTGGGAGATACGTCACCTGGATACGATGGAGATGTGGAAGTTTGGCGATTATAAAAGCTATACGTCGTTAAAACTGCTGGCGCATATATTGGGCATTCCATCTCCGAAAGATGATATAGACGGCAGCATGGTGAACAATGTGTACTGGGCCGAAAAAGACCTGGACCGCATCGCCATTTATTGCCAGAAAGATGTGGTAACCCTGGCGCAGGTGCTGTTGCGCATGCATTGCCAACCGCTTATTCAACCTCAAAACGTAGAATACAAACCATGGACAGCCAACGAACCCATTACACAAGCGGCGCCCAATGGGAAAGCCGTGTAGGCTACAGCCGCGCCGTAAAAGTGGGCAACATAATAGAAATAAGCGGCACCGTAGCCGCCGGAGAAAATGGCGAGGTGATTGGTGAAGGTGATGCTTACCTGCAAACAAAATTCATACTGCAAAAAATAGAAGCCGTGCTGCTGCAGGCCGGAGCCCGAATGCACCATGTGGTACGCACGCGAATGTTTGTTACCGACATTAGCCAGTGGCAGGAATATGGCCGCGCGCACGGTGAAGTGTTTGCCAACATTAAACCTTGCACTACTATGGTAGAAGTAAAAGCGCTGATAGCACCACAATATTTAATAGAGATAGAAGCCACCGCCATTCTTTCATCTTCATAATGAAACGTCTGTTTTTCCGTTTAAGTTTGAAAAGTTAACTAGCCAACTTATTAACTTGTTACCAACGTCTTTTTTTCCTTTTGATCGTTTCGTATTTAATATTGAATAATCAATCTTACTTCTTCAATAAAAAACGTCTGTTTTTCCTTTTAAATTCATGCAATGGTATCCATACAATCAAAGCTGCCGCATGTAGGCACTACAATTTTTACGGTAATGAGTGTGCTGGCTACTGAGCACAAAGCCATTAACCTCGGCCAGGGGTTTCCAGACTTTCCAATGAGTGAAGAATTGGTGGCGTTAGTGGCTGAAGCCATGCAAAAAGGTTTTAACCAGTACACGCACATGAATGGCTATGTGCCGCTGCGCGAAGCACTGGCACAAAAGGTGGAAAGCTTGTATGCAACCAAAATAAATCCCGACACGGAAATAACCGTTACACCCGGCGGCACCTATGCTCTATTTACGGCGATGGCCACAGTGCTGAATCCCGGCGATGAAGTCATTGTTTTTGAACCGGCTTACGACAGTTATATTCCGGCTATTGAACTGAATGGCGCCAAAGCAGTTACTATACAACTCACTTTTCCCGAATATAAAATTGACTGGCAGGTTGTAAAAGAAAAGATCACTGAAAAGACAAAGATGATCCTCCTGAACTCGCCGCACAACCCGACAGGAGCAGTGCTTACAGCAGCTGATATTGAACAATTGAAAGGGATTGTAAAAAACACCGGCATTTTTATACTGAGCGATGAAGTGTATGAACACCTGATATTTGATGGGCTGAAACACGAAAGCATACTGAAGCATCCTGAACTATTAGCACGTGCATTTGTCTGCTTTTCGTTTGGCAAAGTATACCATTGCACCGGCTGGAAGCTGGGTTACTGCATAGCACCGCAGGCGCTGATGCAGGAGTTTAGAAAAATACACCAGTTCAACGCTTTTTGCTGCGATACACCCAAGCAGGTGGCCCTTGCGCAGTTCCTGCAAATCAAGGATGCCTATTTAAACCTTGGCGCTTTTATGCAGCAAAAAAGGGATTACTTTCAACAGCTGATGGCGCAAACAAAGTTTAAACCGTTGCCTAGCCATGGCAGCTATTTCCAGATCTATTCTTACAAAGATTTATCAGCTGAAAGTGAGAAAGAATATGCGGTGCGACTGACCAAAGAAACAGGCGTGGCCACCATTCCTGTTTCTGCTTTTTACCGTAAAGAAGAAAACAACCAGGTGCTGCGTTTTTGCTTTGCCAAATCAGAAAAAACACTGGAAGCAGCTGCTGAAAGACTGATGAAGCTGTGAGGTGTAAAAGGAAAAATGGACGTTTTGTAAACGAACACTTTTGTCATTTCGACCGTAAGGAGAAAACTGCCGAAGGCGTATTAAAAGGAAAAAGAGACGTTTTCAATTTTGCTTATCATCGTATATTTGCGATATAAGATAATCATTCATGGCATTTCATAAAAAAGAAGTATTCGGAAAAAAAGAACAGGAGCTGGCCCAATTTGCTAAAGCCATCAGCCACCCCGCACGTATTGCCATATTAAAAGTGCTGGCACGAAAACAGGAATGCATTTGCAGCGACATCGTTAACGAATTGCCGCTTGCGCAAAGCACCATATCGCAACATTTGAAAGAACTGAAAGGCAGCGGCCTGGTACTGGGCACTGCAGAAGGTGCCCGATCGCATTACAGCATCAACTGGAAAGCATTTGACAAACTGACCCGCGAAATGAAGGTGCTGTTTGACAGGATTACTGACAAAGCACAAAAAAGAAGCAGGATGTAATCATCTTTAAAAGAACAATGGCACGTTTTACATGGCCTGCTTTTTATAACAATGCGAAACAATTTTTAAACCCTCTTTATGTATGAAAATTGAAAAGCTGTCACCCAATCAAATGCCACATGCCATGAGCCTGCTGCAGAAAAATAACCTGCCTACCGAAGACCTGAACGATGAAACAAGTTTGTTTGGCACTTTTGAAAACGATGAACTGATAGGCATTGCAGGCGTGGAGCTGTATGGCGAAAATGCACTGATAAGAAGTGTGTGCGTGGATGAAACTTACCGCAGTAAAGGCATGGCCGAAATACTGACCGAACATATTGAACAATATGCCAAGCGCAAAGGTGCCGGCACCCTTTACCTGCTGACCACCACGGCAGAAAATTATTTTAAGCGAAAAGGTTTTGTAAAGGTAAACCGGCAGGAGGTTCCCGAAGCTGTAAAGCAAAGCAGCGAATTCAGCACTGTGTGCCCCTCAATCGCAGCGGTGCTTAAAAAAGATCTGGTGTAAGGCAGGCTTGGCTCAACACAACACGGTGTATATGCTTTTTGTTGGTTTATTTTGCAGCAAATATTTTTTGTGCAGTCAACATTTATATCCCGCTCTACCTATATTGCCTTATTTCTTCTGCTGGGTGTTGTGTACATCATTGGTCTTTTTGTACCCCTGATGGATAACGACTCGGCCCATCATGCCGCCATTGCGCTGCGCATGTACCAGACCGGCGACTATGTAAACCTAATGGACCTGGGGCACGATTACCTTGACAAGCCCCACCTGCATTTCTGGTTATCAGCACTTAGCTATCACATTTTTGGCGTTACTTCTTTTGCCTATAAATTCCCTTCTTTTCTATTTACCATTTTAGGCACTTATGCAACTTTTCGCTTAGGTAAAAGTTTGTACAATGCAGAAACAGGAAGGCTGGCGGCACTCATCACCGCATCTGCCTTTGCGTATATTTTGGCCAACAACGATGTGCGTATGGATGCCATCTTAACGGCCTCTATTGTGCTGGCCACCTGGCAGTTGGTAGAGTGGATTAATACCAAAAGATGGATACATGTGTTTGGTGCTGCACTGGGGCTGGCACTGGGCTTTGCTACAAAAGGTCATATTGCTGTTTTTACGCCAGGTGTGGCAGCGCTGTTTTACATTTTGTACAAAAAAGAATGGAGCTTGATTTTCAGCCTGCAGTTTTTGACACTCATTCTTTCTTTTTTCATTTTCATTGCGCCTGTTGTTTACTGTTACTACCTGCAGTTTGATCTGCACCCCGAAAAAGTAATACGTGGTAAAAGCGGCCGATCAGGTGTGGCTTTTATTTTGTGGCAGCAAAACTTCGAGCGCTTCCAGGGCGACAGCTGGGGCGGCGATGGCAAGAACGACCGGGCCTTTTTCCTGCATTCTTTTTTATGGGCTTTTGCACCGTGGAGCATTATTGCTTTTACCGCATTCTTCAGCCGGCTGAAAAGTTTTAAAACCAGAAAATGGGAATGGCTTACGCTGGGCACTTTTGCCGTACTGGGTTTAATGATATCGTTCTCCGGCTTTAAGCTGCCGCATTACCTTAATATTTTATTCCCGACAGCAGCCGTGTTAACATCAGCTTACCTGCACTACAACATCAGTAATCAAAAGGTAATGAAAAGGTTGTTTGTAGTGCAGGTAGTACTTTCTGTTTTATTGTTGATTGCGGCAGGCGTTATCAATGTGTGGGCATTTCCCATTCAAGATATTTTAGCTATTGTTGGCTTTTTTATACTTCTGGCAGCGGTGTTTTATCTTATTAAAAAAACAGAAACAAGCCAGCAGCGATTGATTGTAATTCCGGTTACAGCTATTGCACTTTCGTTTTATTTATTGAACGCTAATTTTTACCCAAAGCTGCTTACTTACCAGGGCGGCAACGAGATGGCGCGCGATCTGAAAGGAAAAGTAGATCCTGCGCATGTTTACTTCTGGCCGGGTACCTACAGCACCTCATACAACTTTTACAGCGGACAACTGCATCAATATTTTAGCGATACGGTGTATAGACAAAAAGATACGGTGTGGATATTAGCCGGCGATAAAGACATTCCC
>CBDTUH010000254.1:0-5178 GCA_965363375.1 uncultured bacterium | reverse complement strand
AGCACGCGGCATTGGCATTGCGTTGATGCTGTGGTTTTATTTTGCACTAATTTATGATGGACTGGTACTGCTGGTGTTGTTTGCTTTCAGCGATTACCCGCTGGAGAAATTGACACTTTTGTTATCCTCTTTAAACCCTGTTGACCTGGGCCGCATTTTCCTGATGCTGCAGATGGATGTAAGCGCGCTGATGGGATATACAGGTGCTACCTATAAAGCATTTTTTGGAAGCAGCACCGGCTTATTTTATACGCTTGGGATTATGCTGCTTTGGATCGTAATCCCGATTCTACTTGCCCTGCGTTCCTTCAATAAAAAAGACCTGTAAAAGCTACCGGCAATACATTTGAAAAACGTCTCAATTTCCTTTTAAAGCGTTCTGCCTTAAAAGGAAATTGAGACGTTTTTTTTGTGTGTGATATTTAGCTTTCTATAGATAATTAAATTGATTCTGAAAACGTCTGGCCTTCCTTTTATCAAAACGTTTGTTTTACTTTATAAGTGGCTCTTTCCATACACTTGCAAAACGTCTCTTTTTCCTTTTGTTCCATGAGTCATCCGTTGAATAAGCAGGTATAAAATAGGAAACCTAAAACGTCTCATTTCCCTTTTAAAATGGAGGATTCTTCTTGCTCCTAACTAAAACGTCTCTTTTCCCTTTTAGCAAATGATATATTTAGCTAATGTGCAACTTTTCATTCCAGGTACATCAGCACGCGCAATTGCTGGCTGATGTCGTAGCTGATAAGAAAAAGGCCTGCAGGAAGAAAGATGCTGAAAAGCAGCAGTTGTTCGGAATAGTAAGGAATGGAAAATCCACAAAGGCTGCCGGCAGCAAGACCTGCGATGAGCAGTTCGGTAACGACAAAAGCGGCAATAAAAAATGTAAGTCCGGTTTTGATGTTGAGGCTGCGTCTGATGTAAAAATGCTGGAAAGCGGTAGCCATAGCAAAAAGGGTGATCACACCCAGCAGCATCAAGTGCAGGTAGGCAATCACAAAGTTGTGGTACTGGTAAGCCATGTCAGCTACTAGTGGAAAGGCACTGAGCGCCTGTAAAACAAGTTTTAAAGCAAAGGCTGCCAATGCCGTTATAAGCAGGTGCTGTAGCCATTTGTGCGAGGTTTTCAAATGCGGTGCATCTTTCCATAGGTAAATCAAAGCAACTATTTGTAACATGGCTGCTGCGCCACCGATAATGTAGTAGATCATCGAAGGTTGGTTCCAAAGCACCGAAAGGGCAAAAGCCGGAATGCAGGCTGCGTTAAAAAGCGTGAAAACAGTTTTGCCATGGGCAACCTGCTCACGATGTTCAAGCTGCCGGTACAAAAGGGCCAGCACCGCAAACGTAAACCAGCCATTGTACTGAAAGTGCAAATAAAAGTAAATGGAGTTGTGATAAATAGGTGTGCCGGTTTTGCCCATGGCAATCAGCGGCCCGGTAGCAAACGGACCAATGGCAGAAATAGCCAGGTAGAATAAGCCGGCTTTCAAAAAAAGATAGGAGGTTTTGGAGGGCAGCCCCTTCATTGCCTGCCACAAAACAGCTACCAGGTAATAGCCGGCAATAACAGAAAGTGTAGAAAAGATGATGCTGACAACACCATAGCCCTGCAAGGGAAAGCTTAAAAGCATGCCATAAGCAGAAACCAGAAAAAGCATCCCAATATTACGCCAGTGTTTTAAATCAACCCTATTTACCAGCTCCGGAAAAAGCCGCATAATAAGTACCTGCAGCACAGGCATCACCCATCCACCAAACGCAAAGTGAGAATGGCCATGCAGCAGGTTTTTATAAGTGAAAGGTACTACATCGGTTAGCGGGTACGCACGCAGCAACAAACCCGCTACGGCTACCAGAAACAGGTTGAAAAAAGAGGAGCGCAACAACAGGTGTTGAAGCCTTGCCACTTCATTTGCTTTATATGTAACAGGAGTAGATGTATACACTTTAAAACCTTTGATGATTCTCACGGGCATACTGCAAAAATGCCAAATGCAAAGCAGTTAATCTTTTGGCACCGTCATTAAAAAATATGATATTAATCAGCAGCAACGCTGATGTATGTTTTCGGGATGTTTACCTGTATTCAGGACATTTGTGTCCTTAAATGAAAGTGGTAGTAGTGCCCATATTAATGTTGTTGTTGCTGATGCAAACCTTTAGTAAATGGGTTTGGGTGGCGCAGTATCATTTAAATGAAACGTTTATTGCTGCTGTGTTGTGCGAGAACAAGGAAAAAGTAGAGCTCAAGTGTAAGGGCAAATGCCAACTGGCTAAAAACCTGACAGCCGATGAAAATGGCAGCGATGAAAAAAACGGTCAAACCGTAAAGCACAACCTCCCCGAAGCTCTTTTTATTGCTTCCGCAAAAACGTTTGATTTTACTTTCAATTACAACATAACGGCTATACAGCACCCTGTTCTTCAGGTGATGTTGCAATCTCCGGCTCTGGCTTCCATCTTCCACCCGCCCGCTGTAGCCTAATCAATTCAGTCTTTTATTCGGCTGTTTCATTCGATTTCTGCTATGCTTTGGCATGTGCGGGCCCGTATTATTGCACTCATTCCATATCAAATTTTATTATTCTATGTCCACTTATATAAGGGTGGCGGCAGTGCTTGCTATTACTGCAATGTCTGCTATTGCCCATGCCCAAACTGTTTTGAAAGGAAAGGTTATAGATGCTGTTACCAAGGAGCCGGTTCATGGTGCTACGGTTAGTTGTTCCTGCCGGGCGCACAGCGGTATTACAACTGCGGATGGTGCTTTTCAGCTGCAACTGCATAAAGATGCTGACACGCTTTCTATTTCTTTTATAGGGTATCATTCGGTAAAAAAAGTTTTTGCAGAGAATAGAGAAGTGTTTATTGAATTGGCTCCCGGTCAATCCATGCTGCAGGAAGTGGTGATATCGGCCAGCCGTGAAGGGGTGAAGCGCTCGCAGGCAGCCATTGCCATCAGTAGCATCAGTACTAAAACATTGCAGGATACCAAGCCGGTAAGTTTTGACCAGGTGCTGAATAAAGTTAGCGGTGTGTATATGGTAAACCTGGGTAACGAGCAGCACCAGATGAGCATTCGCCAACCCATTAGCACCAAAAGTCTTTTCCTGTACCTGGAAGATGGCATACCGGTGCGCACCACAGGATTATTCAACCACAATGCCTTGCTGGAAATGAACATGGCGGCCGTAAAAAATATAGAAGTGATTAAAGGGCCATCGTCATCTTTGTACGGTAGTGAAGCTATAGGTGGCGTTGTCAATTTTATTACGGCAGCACCTACCGTGCAGCCAGTGGCAAAAGTTTCTGTTCAGGGCAATACCATTGGCTACAGGCGTGCCGACCTGCAAAGCAGTTTTAAGGCAGGCAAATGGGGTTTTGTGTTCAATGGATATTATGCCGATAAAAAGAATGGGTTTATTGATTACAGCGATTTTAATAAAAAAACAATAAGCGCCAGGATAGATTACCGCTTCAGCGAAAAAACACTCCTTGCTAACAGCGCTACCTTGGTGGATTACTACAGCGATATGCCGGGCGGTATTGACAGTGCAATGTTTACAAGCCGCACTTTCGCCAATCCACAAACATTTACTTACCGTAAAGTAAATGCATGGCGATACCGGTCTACTTTAACGCACGAGTGGAACGACAGGGGCAAAACCACTGCTTCCATTATTTACCGCAGCAACAGCATTGGCCAAAACCCCGCTTATAGTATTAAAGACGATTATAGAAAAGTGGCCGGCCGCTGGACGGGCGATAAAACTGTTGCCCATGGTGAAATAAATGAAAGCCGTTTTAAAAGCTTGGCTGCACTACTACAGCACCGGCAGCAATTCCATTGGCTGAATGCAACTTTGATTAGCGGCATTAGCGTTGACCACAGCCCTTCAACCTATGATGCGGCTTACATACGCATTCAAAAAGATACATTGCCGAAAAAGTATGTGGGCTATGAAGCTAAGGACAGCACATTGACAGCCTACCAAACAGGCATCAGCAATTATGCCTCTTTCTTCAATTTTGAATTTAGCCCAACGCAAAAATTAAGAGTAGTAGCATCACTTCGATACGACCTTTTTGAATACAACTACAACAACCATTTAACAGCATCTGCATTTAGCGGTGCGCCCGATACCAGCAACCGATTCAGCGCTATCAGCCCCAAAGTAGGATTTACATATAACTTTTCTGCATGCACCGGTTTTTATGCCAATTACAGCCAGGGATTTGTGCCGCCACAAGTTACAGAAATGTACAGGGGTGTAAAAGTGCCCAAATTAAAACCTTCCGTTTTTTATAATTATGAATTGGGCGGCTGGATGGAAATCGTTAAGAACAAGCTTACTGCTGATTTCAGCATGTACCATTTAAAAGGAAAAAACGAGGTAGTATCGGAAAACTGGATGATGGCACACAGCAAAACCAGAATGCGGGTGAAACATCACATAAGGGAATTGAATTTGGCGTGAACAGCGTATTGAGTAAACAATGGAGCTTTCGTGTTTCCGGTGCCTACAGCCAGCACCATTTTGTACAGTTTATAGAAAAGGGCGCCTCTTACAACGACAATCAAATGAATGGCGCGCCGCAGTGGATGCACAATGCAGAAGTATGGTACAAGCCTGCATTTGCCAAAGGGCTGCGCATTGGTGCCGAATGGCAACGCATAGGCTCTTATTATATGGATCCGCTGAACACTGTAAAGTATGACGGCTTTCATGTACTGCACCTGCGCGTGGGCTATCAGTATAAAGGTGCAGAATTCTGGATGAACCTTATGAACGCCACTGATAATTATTATGCTACCAATGCTGCGAAAAGTGCATTTGGCTACAGCTACACTTTGGCAGAACCGGCCCATGTGGTTATTGGTTTTTCTTACAACATTGGTGAGCTGATTAAAAAGAATTAAGATGAAAAAATATATCCGCAAGAATATTTACCGCTGGCACCGCATTACCAGCCTTTTAATTGCGCTGCCGGTGCTGCTGTGGACAGTAAGTGGTTTTTTGCACCCGGTAATGAACAGCTTTAAGCCGGCTACTAAAAGCCAGTCCATAGCGCCATTAATAATAGATACATCTAAAGTAAAAATAAGCCTTTCACTGGCGCTTCAGCAAAATGGAATTGATTCCATCAATGGTTTCAGGCTGGTGCAGATGGAGG
>CBDTUH010000253.1:0-5212 GCA_965363375.1 uncultured bacterium | reverse complement strand
GCTCAAACGCTACGGGAATGGGAATCAGCGGGGTTACAGGCTGCTGTGCGGCGGCCTGGCCTAACAGGGCGGCAAAAAATGCTGCGGTCATCAGTAGTTTCATGTATCTATCGTTTGCTTGAAAATTAGAATGACTAAATTGATTATACTATTTCAAATGGGGTTTCAATGCTTTTTTCCAGATGTCGTAACCCTTGCGGTTCATGTGCAGGTTGTCTTCCAAAAAAATATCTGTTCGGGGCCTGCCGCCGTCATCCAGCATCAGTGTGTATACATCCACAAACTTTGCTTTTTTCTGCTCATTTAAAAATGCTTTTATCAGATGATTGGATTCCGACATTTTTGACATCAGGTGTGCGCGGCTGGGGCTGGGTTTAATGGAAATAAAAACAATAGGCACTTCGGGCTGTGCTTCTCTTATTAAAAAAAACAGGCGCTGAAAGCGGCCTGCCACCGTTTGAGCCGAAACCGTATCGGCGGCTGTAAAATCGTTTTCGCCGGCGTACACAACAATTTTTTTGGCCTTGTAAGGAAGAATAATTTCCGGTGCATAATCAATAACATGCGGCAGCGACGAACCGCCAAAGCCACGGTTGATGATGGCGTGTTTTGGAAAATCCTGCTGCATATCCTTCCACATGCGGATGGAGGAACTGCCCACAAATAAAATGGCATTTTGCGGCGGTGCCTGCAGGCTGTCCTCTTTTTTAAACGCCGTTATCTCGTTGTAGTAAGGCTTGGTATTTTGTGCGACAGCAGTGCCGAAACAAAAAAAGGCAAGTATCCATACAATCAGAAATCTTTTCATCAGGTATATTTTTTAAATGGCTGTTTATTAAAAAAGGTCTCGTTTTCCTTTTAACACAAGGTTGCCAAATATAAGTAAAGATGCGCCGATGCGTCTCTGCGTTGCAATGGCAAAACGTTATAAATTTCTTTTAAGTGCAGTTGGCTATTTATTTTTTGAACATGCTTTTTAGCAAGGTCAGGTTGGCCAGCAGCAATCCCAGTAAAATAATAACCATGCTCAGCACCACCACCCAGCTACTTTCTTCGCCCAGTATCAACACGGCTTCAATGGTGCTCAGCACCGGAATGAGGTTGGCAAATAACGATGTGCGTGCGGGACCAATTTTATGAATGGCCAGGTTCCAGCTCAGGAAAGCTCCTACCGATGCGCCGGCGCCCAAGTATAAAAACACCAGCAGCATGGTTGCATCTGGCACAAAGGTTAAGCCGCCGGAGGAGTCAATAATGAAAGGCGGAATCAGGAAAAGTGTACCTATAAAAAAGATGGAAAACAGAAAAGCAAGGGGTGAAAGGTCATTTGGTTTTTTGCGCACCAGCAGCGTGTAAATGGCAAATGAAAAAGCAGCGCCCAGTATCCACAGGTCGCCGGTAGAAAGTGAAAAGCTTTGCAGCTGCTGCAGGTTGCCTCCACTAATTAGCAGCAGTATGCCAGCCAGGCAGATAACGGTGCCAGCCAACTGCAGCCTTGTTACTTTTCCATTTACAAATAAAGCCGCCAGTGCCAGCACAAACACCGGTGCAGCCGATGTGCCAATAATGGCTAGGTTCACGGCCGATGAATAGCGGCCGGCCACATAAATAAAAGTATTGAAAAGCGTGACGCCCAGCAGTGCCGTGATGCTTAAATAAGGAAGGTGTTTTTTAATAATGGGCCAATGCCTTTTTACCTGCCGGTAAGCAATTGGCGCCAGTACAAGTGTGGCAGTAAGCCAGCGAAAAAATGCAAGGCTCACCGGTGTTATTTTATGATTCAGACCCCGCGCCACTACGTAATTGCCCGACCAAAGCAAAGCCGCCAGGCAGGCCAAGGCCAAACCCGCTGCCATGTCATTACCTTTCTTCATGTTCAAAAGCGCAAATATCCGACAATAACAGGATTGACAAGCGGGTGAATGTACAAAACGTCTGTTCTCGCTTTTAGCTTTTTACGGGCTGTTACGGCTGATGACTGCTGAATGAGGTTTGACGATTTTCAAAACGTCTGTTTTTCTTTTTACATTTTGAATTTTCTCCAAACGTCTTCTTTTTCTTTTGAGGTCTGGCTCAGTATTGTGTTTTCATTTTGCTATCCATCAAAACGTCTTATTTTCCTTTTGGCCATCAAAAGTTTTGTATCTATCATAATCCAGGCTAATCCACTCAGCCCGCACACCACGTGCAGCCAAGCCACATCGCGCACCAGCCACATTTGTATAACAATCCACCCCATCAAAATGCAGCCCTGCACCAACACCAGTTGCAGATAAAAGTTGAATTTTCTGATGGCCAGTACAGCCGTTAACATTCCAAATAAACCAATGGTGGTGAACAGCACCAACCCTGGAATAAAATACGTACGGAACGGCGAATATTGCAGGTAAGAAAGTGGAATGCGGAGGCCGGCACCCGAAGGTTCTACCATAAAGCTATAACCCGCTGCCAGTGCATTGAGGCTGATAACAATCAGCCATATAATAACGATTACCCTAAGCCGGTTGTGCCATTGGGGTTGCATGGTTCTTTATGTTTTTTAGCAACAGCGTGGCGCTAATAGCAGATGCTATGTTAAAAACAGGAATAATAAAAATCACTGGAATAACATTATACCCATTCAGCGCCATGGCTACTACTTTTGCGGTTAAAGCCGTCATCAGCAGCGAAAGAAAGACAAAATATACAGGGCCCCACAAATAACCTATCGATTTTTTGCGAAGCAATTTTATACCAATTATAAATGCTGCAGGCAGCAGTATAGCCAGGTCAAGCCCCTGCACCACCAGTGTGGTGTAATGTTCTACCTGCACAGGAACCACCATACCTTGCAGCAGTGGCGGCACCACTATGCTTAACCAAAGTAAAGCAATGGCGAAGGCGTTAAAAACTAAAAAACCACCTGTTGCCCTGACAGGCGTTGTTTCCAGAAAACATTCCCTATTGCTTTTACCATTTAAGGCAGTAACTAATTGAATGAATAAAAAGAAAGATGTGCCCGACAGAAAAACATAAAGGAGGAAAAGGGCATTGTACATACCCATCAACAGGTAAAAAGTGTAGGTCACCAAAAAATAACCAACTGTGCCCGCATACAGGTAATGCCATTTTAAAGAACCGCTTTTAACCTTATAGATTGAAAGCAACAACAGCGGTACCGCCATAAATAAGGTTACAAAATCCTGCGCTATGCCTTGTATAGCTACTTCGGCCGACATATGGTGATACAACCCTTTACCATAAATGGGAACTTGATGGCCACGTATGGAAGTATATATAAAACTGCCGCTACCCGACCGGTAAAATATTCCGGTAAGTGCAGCGGCAGTAGCAGCAATGGCTATGCTAAAAGTTAAAAAGGTAGCCTGCAGTTTAGGCTTCATAATTGCAAAATTATGAGCTTAAAATGTGGCAAAAAATGACGCAAGTTATAAAAACGTCTCTTTTTTCTTTTACCAGTAAATGGTATAAAGTGCTACCAGCATCCCGATGATAATGAGCGCCCCCACAATAAATGAAGGTGCCATCCGGAACATCTTTTTATCTACCTCCAGCGCATTGGGCCGCAGGCCTTTTTTATTTTCGTACATGCTGATAGCCCACATGCCAATAATACAAATTACAAACACAAAAAACATGCGATCGATAAACGGAATTTCATACACACCTTCTGCATTAGGCACTGCAAAACCAATAGGCGATAGGAACGAAAGATCCATTACCAGCGGTAAAAACTTAAACATAATGGAAAGTGCAAAGCCGCCGATGGTAGCAAACAAGGCCGCATTGGAAGTGGTTCTGCGCCAGAAAAAGCCTAAAATAAACATGGCGAAAATGCCGGGTGAAACAAAACCCGTGTACTCCTGTATAAACTGGAAACCACCTTTTTTATCGATGCCCAAAAACGGCGAAATAAATACCGCTGCCAGCATAGCCACCACAATGGTAATACGGCCCACATTCACCAGCTTTTTTTCGCTAGCCTCAGGCGCCAGTTTCTTTTTATAAATATCCAGCGTAAAGATGGTGGCGATAGAATTGGCTTTACCGGCTAGTGATGCTACTACAGCAGCTGTAAGCGCAGCAAAAGCTAAACCTTTTAATCCACTAGGTAACAAGTTTAATAACACAGGATAAGCCCTGTCGGGATTCACCTCGCCGCCCTGCAGCATTTCAGTTTGAAAAGAACCACTGCCGTACAGCACGTAAGCCGCAATTCCGGGCACTACTACAATTACAGGCATTAGCATTTTTAAAAAAGCCGCAAACAAAATACCGCTGCGTGCCGTGTGCAAATCGGCACCCAAAGCGCGCTGCGTAATATACTGGTTACAGCCCCAGTAATTTAAATTCACAATCCACATACCGCCAATGAGCACACTCAGCCCCGGCAGGTCCATGTAGTTGGTGTTCTCGGTATCAAAAATCATATGAAAATGATCATCGGCATGTTCGCGCAAAAGCGAAAAGCCTTGCATCACACCCGAGCCGCCAAAGCGCTCGGCCACCAAATCCAACGACAGGTATGTTGCCGCCAGGCCACCCAAAATCAAAAAGAAAACCTGGATAACATCGGTATAACCAATCACCTTCATGCCACCCAGCGTAATAAAAATGGCAAACACGGCCAGCATGCCCATACATACATAAAAGTTAATGCCCGATATACCACTCACTGCCAGCGCACCCAGGTATAAAATGGACGTTAAGTTTACCACTACGTACAGCAGCAGCCAGAAAACGGCCATGATCATACTGACCGTACCATTATACCGCATGTTTAAAAACTGCGGCATGGTGTAAATTTTATTTCTTAAATACACCGGGATAAAAAAGGCCGCCACAATCAGCAGCGTAGCTGCGGCCATCCACTCGTAGGTAGCAATGGCCAGTCCCATTTTAAAGCCCGAGCCACTCATGCCTATAAATTGCTCCGCCGATATGTTGGAAGCAATGAGCGATGCACCAATGGCCCACCAGGTAAGCGAGCCTTCTGCCAGAAAGTAATCTTTTGTATTGGCCTGCGCCTGCTTTTTACGATTGTAAACCCACCAGCCATAACCGGCCACTATCACAAAATAAATAGCAAATACAATGTAATCGGATGTTTGTAGTCTGTTCATAAACAGTTGTTGGTACGGTGTGAATTAAATGTAGCGGTTAATGATGTTTTCAAGATACTCCTGTCGGCCGCTTCTTGTTTCGGGTTCGC
>CBDTUH010000252.1:0-5236 GCA_965363375.1 uncultured bacterium | reverse complement strand
ATTTTCAAACAACTCATGATCCATATTGGCGATACGCAAAGCCTGGAATTTGAGTTGAGTACCTACAGCAGCCACCTGCTTAGCATGAAGCATTTTATGGAAACCGCCAGTGGTAAAACCCTGTTTTTTATTGATGAACTGGGCAGCGGTAGCGACCCCAACCTGGGTGGCGCCTTTGCCGAAGTGATACTGGAAGAACTGGCGCGCAAGCATGCCATGGGCATTGTAACCACGCACTACCTGAACCTGAAAGTGATGGCCAATAAAACACCGGGCATTATGAACGGTGCTATGGCCTTTAACGAAAAAACTTTGATGCCGTTGTATAAGCTTATTATCGGCAAGCCGGGTTCATCTTACACCTTTTCAATTGCGGAAAGAATAGGATTGGATAAACGGCTTATCAGCCGCGCGCGCAGCCTGGTGGATGAAGATCATTTTAAGCTGGATAAGCTGCTGAACCGCACCGAGCAGGATTTAAGACAGGTGGAGCAAAAAAGCAAAGAGCTGCAGCAACTGGTAAAAGAAAACGACAAGCTGAAAAAAGAGCTGGAAGCGGTACTGCAAAAAGAAAAACACCGGCAGCAGGTGGAACTGCTGAAGCAGCAGAATAAAATAACGGAAGACCGCATTGCCTACCTGAAAGATATGGAACGTAAGCTGCGGCAGATGGTGATAGAATGGAAGAAAACAGAGGACAAGGATAAAGTTGTGAAGCAGATGGCAGGTTTGCTGTTTAATAAGAACGACCAACAGACAGTAAGTAAAAAACAAAAGCAGCTGGATAACAAGTATGCAGAAATTGGCGGTGATATAAAAGTGGGCGATAAAGTAAAGATGAAAAAGAACCAGCAGGTAGGCGAGGTGCTGGAGCTGCGCGGCAAAAGAGCCGTAGTAAAAATAGGGTTATTGCCTATGCAGTTTGATGTGGCGGACCTGGTGGTGGTAAAGGAAAAAGAAGTGGAAGAAAAAAAATAAAAAATATAGTAATGGTTTTGGCTGTTATCTCTTGCGCATCTATATTTGCGCCGGAGAGATGGCAGAGCGGTCGAATGCGGCGGTCTTGAAAACCGTTGACTGTAACAGGTCCGGGGGTTCGAATCCCTCTCTCTCCGCCAGACAGCTTATCAAAAAACATCAAATCCCTGCAAATAAAATGTTTGCAGGGATTTTTGTTTCTGGTATAATACCAGATTTTTACAGAATAAACCGAGGCCTGATATTTATTAAAAAATATAGATTTTGTTGAACTGTGGCTGGGTAGAATTACGATTGGAAACGCTATCATGCAGCACAGTTTTGTAAACGTCTCTTTTTCCTTTTGTTACTCCATCTTTTTTAATTCCGTCTCTAAAAAAACAATAGTAGAATACTTCAACATAAAGTTGGGGTTCAACTGTTTTTAAGCACATCCTTAACCAGCTACAACCATCACCTTTAAGTTAGGCATATGAATTGAAGCATTTAGCTATTAATCAAGCAGCATGAGCAATATAAAAACAGAGCCTAAATTTATTGTAGTAGTCGGCGCTTCTGCCGGCGGGTTGAATTCGGTTATCGAATTAACGGCGCAGTTAAAAGAGGAAATGAACGTTTCTGTATTTGTGGTATTGCATATTATCAAAATGTCGTTAACCGATGTGCTGGTAAACAGGCTGCAAATGTTAACCGCTTTTACCTGCAAACAGGCCGAAGATGGGGAGCGCATAAAAACGAATCATTTGTACCTGGCACCGCCCGACGTGCACCTGCTGATAGGTGATGGTGTTATGACATTGGGCCGCGGCCCGCAGGAAAACCGCTGGCGTCCTTCTATCGACATGTTGTTTCGTTCGGCTGCAGCGGCTTACAACAGCCGCGTTATTGGCATTATACTTACCGGGCTGATGCAGGATGGCACTGCCGGCATGGAAGCTATTAAGCGAAGCGGCGGTACCCTGATTGTACAGGACCCCGAAGAAGCCGAATACCCGGATATGCCGCAATCGGTTTTACAAAATATGGAAGTTGATTATTGCGTTTCGCTTTCTAAAATGGGCGCCATCATCAGCGAAAAAACACGCAATGGCTTGCCGCCTCAAAAAGAAGTGCCGCACGATATTGCCGTGGAGGCGGATCTCTCGCGTAAGGTAGCCATCAGTATTGATACGCTGGCATCTGTTGGCACGCACAGCCCTTTTAGCTGCCCCGACTGTGGTGGTCACCTGTACTTTGTGAACAGCGAAAATGTAGAGCATTACAAGTGCCATGTAGGCCACTCGTATACAGAAGGAGATTTGCTTTTTCAAATGACCAACTCGCTGGAAGCCACCCTGTGGGTAGCCTTGCGCATGATGGAAGAGCGGCGCCTGCTGCTCGATAAGATGTCGAAAGAAGAACAGGGCAAGGGTTGGGTGCACAGTGCGGAGCAAAAGCGGACAAGGGCTTCCGAAATGAAAACCCATATTGAACGGCTGAAGGAATTGCTTTTTGCCACAAAAGCTACTGTTTAAACCACTTTATCAAAACGTCTGTTTTTCCTTTTAGTGAATAGCGAATGCAGCAACATTATTTTTATGAAAGGCTCGCCTTTGTTTGTCAATGGTGAATGGTCAATTGTCAATATCTTTTATTCTTTCAAAACGTCTCTTTTTCCTTTTACGTTTTTTTTCCGTCTTAAAAAATAAACGTCTTTTTTTCCTTTTAAACTTTATGGCTTTCTTCCTGTTTTAAAGCAACCTCTTTCTTTTCTTTTAACTCGTTTATCTTTTAGCTCAAAACGTATCTTTTTCTTTTTATGTAATTCAACTCATTTTTACGGTTGCTGGCCTAAGGGCAGCAGCACATGAAACGCAGCGCCTTCACCTTCTTTGCCGGTAGCATAAATATGACCATTGTGGTTGCTTACAATTTTGCGGCAAAGCGATAGCCCAATGCCCGTTCCGGAAAAATGCTCCTTATCATTGAGGCGTTGAAAAACACCAAAAATCTGCTCCGCATATTCGGGCCTGAAACCAATGCCATTGTCTTTAATAACGATTTCGCAATAAGTGAGGTCTTTATCGAGCTGCACAAAAGCCGCTTTTTCTTCATCGGTAATTGACTGGCTCCACACTTTTACTTGCGGTGCTTTCTGTTCGTTGCCCGTAAACTTTAAGGCATTGTGCAGCAGGTGGTGCAGCAGCTGGGCTATCTGCAGTGGAATGGCCTCTATTACCGGTAAAGCATCTACTGTAATAGAAGCTCCTTTTTGCTGGATGGATCCATCCAGGTCGGAAAGCACGTTTTGTACAATCTCGTTCAGGTCTGTTTTTATAAAATGCTTGCTCAGCCTCGATATCCGCGAAAAGTTCAGCAAATCATCGAGCAGCCGCGTCATGTGTTGCGAGGCATTGTGCACTTTGCTGAAATATCGCTTTACATCGTCGTTTAAGTGGTCCGTGTAGTTTTCTTCAATGCGGTCTACAAAGGTGAGAATTTTGCGCAGCGGCTCCTGCAGGTCGTGGCTGGCCACGTAGGCAAACTGTTGCAGTTCGCTGTGCGAGCGTTCCAGTTCTGTATTGGTATCCAGCAAGGCCCTGGTGCGCTCTTCCACTTTTTTCTCCAGCTCCAGCTGGCTCAGGCGCTGGTCGTGTATATCTACACAGGAGCCTATAAAGCCTGTAAACTGGCCATCGGGCTTAAAGTTGGGCTTGGCCTTATCCAGTATCCAGCGGTAGACACCATCATGGCGCAGCAGGCGATACTCCAATGTAAAGGGTTGCTTTTGCTCAAAATGAGTTTCAAAAATTTTCTGGCACTTTTCCAGGTCATCGGGGTGCACGTTCTCTGTCCACCGCTTGCCAACAGCATTCTCCAGCTTTATGCCCCTGTAATTGAGGTAGACTTTGTTTACAAAAGTGTTCAGCTTATCGGTACCGGTTACCCAAATCATCACGGGTGCATTGTCGGCCATATTGCGCATCCACGCCTCGCGTTGGGCCAGCATTTGCTGTACCTGCTTGTGTTCGGTAATATCGTTTATGGCCAGCAAAATAACATCTTCGGCGTGCGACTTGCGGGTTACAATACAAGCATTAAAAACCAATGCTTTTTCGCCTGCGTTCGGGAACGTATGAACCACCTGCAGCCCCTCGCATTTTGGATTTTGCGGGAGCGTTTCGTATAAGAAAGTTTTAAGCTCCTGTATGTTCCAATGGCCACTCTGAAGTTCAAAAATAATTTTGCCTTCTATGTCTTCTTCTTTCAGCCCAAAGGTTTTAAAGAAAGCCTCGTTGGCTGTTTTTACCCGCAGCGATTTATCGAGCACAATCATGCTTTCGCTGATGGTGGAAAATACGGCTTCGGCATACTCCTGTGTTTCCAGCAGCTGGTTGTTGCGAAGCTGCAGTTCCTGGTTGATGGTAATTAGCTCTTCGTTGGATGATTCCAGTTCTTCTTTCGAGGTTTCCAGTTCTTCGTTGATGCTTTGCAGCTCTTCGTTAGAAGATACGATCTCTTCATTGGCAGACTGCAGTTCTTCATTGGCGGCTTCCTGCGATTCTACAATGGCGCGCATGTCTTCGCGCATGGCCTGCAGTTCGCGCTCCAGCTGCCGGGCTCGTTCGCTACCCGCTTCATCGCCATTAACTACCACCGTTTGCTGTACGGGCATTTGCTCAAACACCACCAGAAAGAAAGATTCGTTGTCTTCCGACCGGATGGGTACGGCCTCTATGGCAATTGTATGAGGCTGGCCCTGGTAGGTAATGTCAAGCCCTTCTTTTTTTACAGGCTGCCCGGATGATTTTGCCTTGTGCACAATGTTGCGCAGCTCAAAGCCAAGGCCGGTGCGCGCCATCTTCAGCAGGTTAAGAGAGGCACGGCCGGGGGCCGGCTCCAGAAAAAGGCCGGTGGCACCGCGAAACTGCAATATGTCGAGATCACCATTGACCAGCACAGAGGCGGGAATATACTTGGTGAGCAGCAGCTGGTCCATTGTTCTTTCCAGCTCCTGGTCAGGGTTTGCTCTTTTTCTTTCCGGTTTGTGATGAAACACTTCTTCGCCCGGCCGCGGATCGGGGGCGGAAAAGCCCATGGCCAGCATGCCCTTGGTGCTGCTGTCTTTTTTCTTGGCGTAGATTTTTATTTTTTTGTCAACAGGCGTAAACAGGTTAGTGGCGGTGTTGGCCGTTTCCGATTTGCCCAGTATCAGATAGCCATTGTTGTTGAGCGCATAATGGAAAGTGGCCATTATTTTTTTCTGCAAAATGGTATC
>CBDTUH010000251.1:0-5253 GCA_965363375.1 uncultured bacterium | reverse complement strand
TTGTTCAAGCCTTATGACAGGACTGCACAAATTTAGTTTAAAAAAAAGCATGTTGGTATTTACCACTTTTGCATTCTTTTGTGCAATAACGTGGAAAAGCGCAGCACGGCATATAATTACCCCTGAAATTTACAGCACTTTAACAACTGATACAAGCACGCCTGTAAAAAAAGATACGATCCCAAAACGTAAGGATTCTCTTTTTACTTCAGACAGCATTAATCAATTACTTCAGAACCGGGTGCCAAATGCAGCCATCCAAAATTTAGCTGATACGATACCCGCACAAAATCTATCCGGGCGCGATACCGTAATCACACCCATAACCGATACATTTTCTTTACGCTTGTCGAAAGATACACTGGAAGGACCCGTGGAGTACGAGGCTGAAGACAGTGCCGTGGTATTGATAAACGACCAGAAAATATTGCTGTATGGCAAAACCAGAACCGTTTATAAAGATATTACGCTGGAGGCGCCCCGCGTTCAGCTGGATAATACAACCAACCTGATGACTGCCTACAGCGAAAAAGACAGCCTGGGTGAGGTAATTACGCGCGCACATTTTGAACAGGGCGAAAACAATTTTGACAGCGATACCATACAGTTCAACTTCAAAACGCAAAAAGGGCTTACGCGAAATACCTTTACACAACAGCAGGAAATGTTTGTGCAGGGTGAAACCATTAAAAAAGCAGATGCCAATACCATTTTTGTAAAACACGGCCGCTTTACTACCTGTAACCTTGATCATCCGCATTTTGCCTTTACCTCCAATAAAATAAAAGTGATCAACAACAAGGTGGCCGTATCGGGGCCTACGCACCCTGAGTTTGAAGGTGTGCCGGTGCCGGTTTATTTGCCTTTTGGCTATTTTCCGCTGAGCACAGGTCGCCGCTCGGGATTGTTGCCTGTAGAATATACCGTAAATGAAGCCTATGGCATTGGCCTGGAAGGCATCGGTTATCATAAAGTGCTGAATGAATACCTGGATGTAACGGTGCGCGGCAGCATTTACTCGTATGGTGGCTGGATGGCCAACCTGACGCCAACCTACCGCAAGCGATACCGCTATAATGGTGGTATGAACCTGAGTATGCAGAGTACAAAGGCTCTGAGCACCCGCGGCGATAAGGATTTTGAAAAATCAAGATCGTTTTTTATTTCCTGGAACCACTCGGTTGACCCCAAAGCAAGGCCGGGTACTAATTTTTCCGCCAACGTAAATGCCGGCTCATCAAGGTACAACGAGAATGTTCCTAACAGCCCGATGCGTAACTTTCAGAACCAATTGGCTTCTTCCATTTCTTATTCCAAATCGTGGGCAGGCAAACCCTATAACTTAAGCATCAGCGCCAACCACAACCAGAATAACAAAAGCCGCCTCATGAACCTGATTCTTCCGGATGTGGGCTTTACAGTAAATACGCTGTACCCATTCCAGAAAAAAGAGCTGGTAGGCACACCCAAGTGGTACGAAAGGCTGGGCATAGGTTATAATGGTGTGGCCCGCAACCAGCTGTCGTTTTACGATACAGCGCAAAACTCTTTTAAAAGCCTGCTCGATACCATGCTGTGGGGTTCTCAGCACCGCATACCCATTTCTCTTTCTTTACCACCATTGGGCCCGCTGGTAGTGGCGCCCAGTATTTCTTACGAAGAAACCTGGCTAACCAATCGCCTGCGCCGCCGCTGGGATGACGTAAATAACAAACTGGATACCATTAGCAACGAAAAAGGGTTTTTTACCGACCGTCAAATGTCGTTTGGTATTTCGTTGAACACGGCCTTGTACGGAACTGCCAATTTCAGGAATTCAAGATTGCTAGCGCTGCGCCATGTAATGCGCCCCAACATCAGCTTTAACTACCGGCCCAACCTGTCGCGCAAAAACTTTGATGTGGTGCAGGTAGACAGCATTGGCAACAGGTTTACACGCTACTCGCATTTTGCCGGGGCAAACATGTTTAGCGGTTACTCTTTTGGGCGTTATGGCGGTATTTCGTTTGGGGTAGACAACAACCTGGAGATGAAGGTGCGCTCTAAAAAAGATACCACGGCGCAAGGCATTAAAAAAGTTCGGCTGATTGATGGTTTTGGCTTTAACAGCGGCTACAACTACCTGGCCGATTCGCTATCGCCCAAACTGCAGCCCTTTAATATTTACCTGCGCAGCTCCCTGTTCGATAAAATTAACCTGTCGGCTACAGCGGTGCTTGACCCTTATGAAATGGGAGCAGATGGTATTATCAATTACAGGCGCTATGTGTGGCAGGGCAACCGCTTTACGCCTGGGCGCATCAGTAATGTAAGCGTGAGCATGTCAACCGACTTTCGCAGCAAAACACGTGATGGAAAAGAACCTGAAGACGAAACACCCGGCATCAACAACCAGCCCGGCATAACCGACCCCTTGTTGCTGGGCGACCAGGAGCGCCTGCTGGAGTACATGCAGATGAACCCATCGCAGTTTGTTGATTTTAATATTCCATGGTCGGTAAGCGTGGGCTTTACCTTATCGCTGTACAGAACTTACGATCGCGTGGAACGACAAATGGTGAACAACCTGAACTCGAACCTGAACTTCAGCGGCAGCTTTAGCTTAACACCCAAATGGAATTTCAGCACCAACGGTTATTACGATTTTAATGACATGAAGCTGCAGATGTTCTCTATGTCCATCAACCGCGAAATGCACTGCTGGCAAATGTCCATTAACGTGGCACCGGTAGGCAACTGGCGTTATTTCAGTTTTACCATAAGTCCCAAATCTTCTATTCTGCAGGACTTGCGCATTAACCGCACGCGTCAGTTTACAGACTTCTAATAATGTTGATATTGTAAAAAGCCAAAAGGAAAAACAGACGTTTTCCCTTTTGGCTTTTTAGTAGTAATGATAGTGTTTAATTGAGTTAATCAGTTCATTGGCAAAACGTCTCTATTTCCTTTTGTGAATAGTCAATTGTGAATAAAGCAGGTCTTTATAAAACGTCTCTATTTCCTTTTAGTTTCGGCTACAAGTAATACACCTGCAATCCAAAACCATTTTTCATTCTTCCCAAACGTCTCATTTTCCTTTTAATGTTAAAATCGTAAATCTTCAATCGTATATCGTAAATCAAAACGTCTGTTTTTCCTTTTAACTTTTGCCCCAAATTATTTAAGCCTGATTGCCCTTCAGGTTCTGTTCCCTGCCGCCAATTTTTTCGCTGTGCAAAATTTCTGATCCGTTTTCATACATGCCTTCCAGTTCATCGGTAATGGTGCGGTGCCACTTTTTTGTTTTGATAAGATAAGCCGCCCTGCCTATCAGTTGTGCGCTTACAGGTGCCGTAAGCGTAATGAATAAAATAATGGCAAACACGCGCGAGGTTACGCCTACGTTCTGAAAGAAGAAAGCAGCACCTACCAAAATAAATCCTACGCCAAGCGTTGCAGCCTTGGTGGTTACAGACAGCCGCAGGTACAAGTCAGGCATTCGCAAAATGCCGATAGCCGCCAGCAAAATAGCAATAGCGCCGAGGCCTGTTAAAACCATAATCAGGACTTCAATCATTTTTATTTCTTTTTTCGAGATAGTAAGAAAAAGCTACAGTGGTTAAAAAGCCGATAAGTGCCACCACCATGGCAATATCCAAAAATGTTACCTGCTCCGCCAGCATGCTATATATGGCAATGGCGCCAATGCCGATGGTAACCATCAGATCAAGCGATACCACCCTGTCTGCTATGTCGGGGCCCTTTATAAATCGAATAAATACAATTACCGTTGAAAGCGACAGCAAGGGCAGAATAACATATAACAGGTAATTATATAAAATCATGCTCATCGTAAAATATTAAGCAAAGGTTTTTCAAGTCGTGATTTGATAGAATGGATGAATTTCTCGCGGTCCTTCAGGTAAATGCCGTGTACGTACATCACCTTGCGGTCATCAGATACATCAATTACCAGCGTTCCCGGCGTCAGTGCAATAAGGTTGGAAAGGAGCGTGATCTCCAGATCGGTTTTTGCATCCAGCTCCATTTTTACAATACCTGGCTTCATATGTAGCTTTACCGTCATTACCTCGTAGGCTACCTCCATGTTGGCTTTTACCAGTTCGTATAAAAAATAAAAAAAGAACCTGATGATTTTAAATGCAATGGTAAAGTAACGCCTGTCCTCGCTGTTTCTACTGATGATCCAAAGCACCAGGTAGCTGATGATAAAACCGATGATCAGGTTGATATAGGTAAACGAACCCGTGAGGGCAATCCATATCAGCGTGAGCATTACATTCAGTAAAAATCTTTTTTGCATCATGGTGTTATAATGTTATTGGGTGTACCTAAAACTGCTTTTACATAGGCCGATGTGTCTATCAGTTCGGTGGCAATAATATTGGACAGCTTGGCAATATTTTCTGCACCCAGCCCAATATACAGGGCAATGATGCTAAGAAACAAAATAGGTAAGACCAACATAGATCTCTGCCCAAATTCCATCTGGTCATAATACCTGATATGCGGCTTGCGTTCGCTCACATCCATGGGCTTCCAAAAGGCTTCCGACCAAAAGCGGGTAACAACAAAAAGGGTGATAAAACTTCCGAACAAGATGGCGCCCAGTAAAAAGTAATGGGAAGAAGCCAGGCTTTCGCGCAGCAGGTTGATCTTGGGCCAGAAGCCGGAAAGCGGCGGTACGCCAACCAGCGAAAACAAGGGCACCGCCATAATAAGCGATATCAAAGGATATTTGGAATAAAGGTCGCCCATGCGCCTCATGTTCAGCTGCCCGTTCATTTTATAGATCAGGCCACCCACCAGGAAAAGGTTTGTCTTAATGATCACATCATGTATCAGGTAAAAAACAGCGCCGGATAAGGCAGCGGCAGTAAACATACCGAGGCCGCCGATCATATACCCGATATGGCACACAATAAGATAAGAAAACATTTTGCGCATATTGGTTTGCACCAGTGCGCCCAGCCCGCCGCTCACAAGTGTAAGGCTTGCTAAAATAATTACCAGCCCTTTCATAAAATCGTCGGGGATGAATATGAGGCTGAAAACCCTTAGCAAGGCATAGATGCCAACTTTGGTAAGCAGGCCGGCAAAGATGGCGGAAATAGCTGCCTGTGGTGTATGGTAGGAATCGGGCAGCCAGAAGTATAAGGGAAAGATGGCTGACTTGATACCAAAACCAACTAAGAACAAAATAGCGGTTACCTGCACAAGGCCCTGGTTTTTAATACCAAGGATTTTATTGGA
>CBDTUH010000250.1:0-5289 GCA_965363375.1 uncultured bacterium | reverse complement strand
GCTGCGGCGGCAGTCCAATGTTGCCAAAAGCAGAACCTTTATGATTGGCCAGGGCTTCCAAATCCACCACCAGTTCCCCTTTTTCTTTCAATGCATTCAATAAATCGGTTTTGCCCGAGCCGGTGTAGCCACCAATCAGTTGCAGTTTATATGGAACCTCTAATTGCTTAATGCCCCAATTGCGGAATGTTTTGTAGCCGCCGCTTAATACATGCACTTTAAAGCCATAGAGGTCGAGCAGCCAGGCCACCGCCGCGCTGCGCATGCCGCCACGCCAACAATAGAGGTACACGTTGCCCGCCGCCGGGCGTTGGTTGTTGATTGGGGCTTCTTCTTTATTTTTTTTTGCCAGCAGTGCTTCTACCTGCTCTACCATAGGACGCATTTTAGGGCCAAAAAACACCAATCCTATTTTTATAGCGGCTTCACGATTTGTTTGTTTATAAGTGGTGCCAACAATTTTTCGCTCTTCATCGGTAAACAAGGGCAGACTGAGAGCGCCGGGCAGGTGCGCGTGGGCATACTCGGCCGGCGAGCGTACATCCAGCAAAAGATGGTTGCCGCGCTGTTCTAAAAATTGGTGAATCGGTAGGCGTTCAATGCTCATGCTGCAAAGGTATCGTACTGCCGAAATAGTAAAAGTTATAATAGGCAATCAGTTTATTTTAGGCGACGAATGACGCCATAAAAAAATGCTTCCCTGTTATGGAGAAGCATTTTTAAAAGGAAATAAAGACGTTTTTATTTGTTGTCTTCTTTTACTTTAACGCCGTCTTCGTCTTTTTTAATTTTCTTATCGTCTGTTTTCAGTTTGGCATCACCATCTTCTTCTACCTTGTATTTGCCATCAGGTGTTTTCACTTTCATTTCGCCGTCTTCCACTTTAATCTTTGTATCGCCAACTTTCATTTTCCACTCTTCTTCATTTTTTACGTCCATCTCTTTATACAAGCGGTCGTAGTTTACCCATGCGTTGTTGCTGTCTTTAAATTCAATTTTGCTGCCTTCCATACGGGCTTCACCTACTTTATCCCAGTTGGGTGCATCGGGCGTACCGCCATATACCCACCAGGTTCTTTTATCTACATAGCGCCACACGGGTTCGCCGGTTTCGGCATTGGTGCGGGCACCGGTTTGCGTGTCTACATTAATACGAATGGGCTTTCCGGTACGGGCATCCAGGTAATTGCCGGCCTCGCTGTTGATGCGGGCAGAGTCAGCCAGGGCTGCATATTCGTTGGTAGTAGAAACCGTTGTGGTAGTAGAAGCATCCGTAGCCGTAGAGTCGGCCGATGCGGTGCTATCGCTATCATTGTTACAAGCCACAAATCCAACCGACAGGGCAGCAGCTGCCATTAAGCTGAAAAAATTTACCTTCTTCATGAGTCTTTTAAATTTAGTTCAGCAGTAGGTATACAAAAATAAGACCGCAAAGGGTCTTATTTGATTATCAATAATTTATGGTGTGGAATTTATCCGTTCATGGATGCCAAGAACTCCTCGTTTGTCTTGGTTCCGCGCATTCTTTTCAACAACTCATGCATAGCCTCGTCGGTGTTCATGTCATTGAGGTACACTCGTAATAAATTCATACGCTGCAGCACGTCTTTTTCCAGCAGCAGGTCGTCGCGGCGGGTAGAAGAAGCCACCAGGTCGATGGCAGGGAACACGCGCTTGTTGGCCAGTCGGCGGTCCAGTTGCAGTTCCATGTTACCGGTACCTTTAAATTCTTCAAAGATCACCTCGTCCATTTTTGAGCCGGTATCTATCAGCGCGGTTGCCAATATGGTAAGGGAGCCTCCGTTTTCTACTTTACGGGCGGCACCAAAGAATTGCTTAGGCTTTTGCATGGCGTTGGCCTCTACACCACCTGATAATACCTTACCGGATGATGGCGCTACGGTATTGTGCGCACGCGCTAAACGTGTAATAGAATCCAACAAAATCACTACATCATGACCGCACTCTACCAGGCGTTTTGCTTTTTGCAGCGCCACAGTAGATACTTTTACGTGCTTTTCAGCAGGCTCGTCAAATGTAGAAGCAATTACCTCGGCACGAACGCTGCGCTCCATATCGGTTACCTCCTCGGGGCGTTCATCTACCAGTACAATCATCAGGTAAACTTCCGGGTGGTTGGCCGCAATAGCGTTAGCTACTTCTTTTAATAAAACCGTTTTACCCACTTTTGGCTGCGCCACAATCAAACCACGCTGACCTTTACCAATGGGCGTAAACAGGTCCATAATGCGGGTGCTGTAATTGGTGGGCGATGTAAAGAGATTTAATTTTTCATAAGGGAAAAGCGGTGTGAGGTAGTCAAACGGTACGCGGTCGCGCACTTCCTCGGGGCTTTTACCATTAATGTGCTCAACTTTCAGCAGGGCAAAATATTTTTCACCTTCTTTGGGCGGGCGTACCGAACCGTGTACAGTATCACCGGTTTTTAAACCAAATAATTTTATCTGCGAAGGCGAAACATAAATATCGTCGGGAGAAGAAAGGTAATTGTAATCGGATGAACGCAGGAAACCATAACCATCGGGCATCATTTCCAACACGCCTTCGGCAATGATGATACCATCAAACTCGATGTTGAAAACCTGCGGGTCGCGGCGCTGCTGAAAATACTTTTGCGCGTTGATCTGCGGTTGCGGTCTTTCGGGTGCCTGCTGCTGCTCGCCTCCTTGCTCTTCCTGTGATTGAGGCTGAGGTTGCTGTTGCTGCTGTTGTTGATTTTGTTGCGGCTGCTGAACTGTAGACAGCGCTTCGTCTCCGCCTTCGCGTGAGGCCCTTGGTGTATTGGTATTGCCATCGGCTTCCAGCTGCAGTTCGGGCTGTTCGGCCTTTTTGCGGCCACGCTTGGGCTTTTCTTCTTTTTTTGGTGCTGCGGCTTTAATTCTTTTTTCTTCTACAGGTGCAGGTTCCGGTTCAGATGTATCTTCCACAATAGCTTCTTCAGTTGTATTGGCAGTTGAGGCTTTTACAATGCGTTTGCGCTTGGGTTTGTCGCCGGCGGCAGCATTATTTTTATCGCCGCTGCCAACAATTGCCTGCTTGTCCAGAATTTTATAAATCAGCTCCTGCTTATCGAGTTTTTTGGCATTATCAATGTGTAGGCTTTCTGCAATGTCCAGCAACTCTGGAACAATCATATCGTTCAACTGCAAAATATCGTACATACTATGTGGGTTGTATTAACACTAAAATCAGGCAACGAATTGTTAACTAAAATGAGTTTGTGATGAATGGAATATTTGAATAAGACCGGTGTTGCGAGTTGTTAAGGGAATGGGCTCTCAACGGTTTCCGATGCAATTATACAGCTAAAATTATGAAATCAAAAATTTTTGTCCCCCTTTTACCTGCCCTTTAACGCTGCAATTTTGTTGCCGAAATAGAGACTCATAAATTGGGGAATCGTTAAAAACGTCTGATTTTCTTTTTTGTTCAATGTTTAAAATTTTAAGCCGTGTGTGCAGAAACGTCTCATTTTTCTTTTGTGAATGGTGAATGGTTAATTGTGAATAAGCAGCCGAAAGGGAAAACGTCTGTTTTTCCTTTTAAACCCTAACTAAACTTCTCAACGCTCAACTTCTAAACCTTTTCCAAAACGTCTGTTTTTCCTTTTACCTATTTCTTTCCGGCGGTTTATCTTTGCCGCACTTAAAAAAGCATATGTTCAACAGCAGAATAAAAATAAAAGAGCTTTTAAAAAGCGAGCCGCAGGAGCAAACCGTAACCGTGATGGGCTGGGTGCGCACGTTTAGGAACAACCAGTTTGTAGCCCTCAATGACGGCTCTACCAACGCCAACCTGCAGGTGGTGCTGGAACTGGGCAAGTGGGATGAAGCGCTGCTAAAACGCATTACCACCTCCGCCGCGCTAAAGGTAAAAGGTACAGTGGTGCCCTCGCTGGGTAAAGGACAAAAGCTGGAATTGAAAGCTGAAGATTTAGAAATATTAGGCGATTCTGACGCCGAAAAATACCCGCTGCAACCCAAAAAGCACAGCCTCGAGTTTCTGCGCGAAATTGCACATTTACGGTTTCGTACCAATACGTTTGGATCTGTTTTTAGAGTGCGTCATTCGCTAGCATTTGCCGTGCATCAATTTTTTAACGAAAGGGGATTTATATACCTGCATACGCCCATCATCACAGCCTCCGACGCAGAAGGTGCCGGCGAAATGTTTCGCGTAACCACGCTGCCATTTGACAATCCGCCACGCACCGAAGAAGGTACCATTGATTTTAGTGAAGACTTTTTTGGCCGCGCTACCAACCTTACCGTAAGTGGTCAGCTGGAAGGCGAATTGGGTGCTACTGCGTTTGGTGAGATTTATACGTTTGGACCTACCTTTCGTGCGGAAAACAGCAACACCGCGCGCCACCTGGCCGAGTTCTGGATGATTGAACCCGAAATGGCTTTTTGCGATATTGAAGACAATGCGGCCCTGGCGGAAGAATTTATACAATACCTGATACGTTATGTGTTAGAGCACAATGCAGAAGACCTCGAGTTTTTAAACCAGCGTTTATTAGAAGAAGAAAAGAGCAAACCACAAGCCGAACGCAGCGAGCTGAACCTGCTGGAAAAATTGCGTTTTGTAGTAGATAATAAGTTTGAACGTATTACCTACACCGAGGCTATTGACATACTGCTGCAATCAAGCCATTACAAAAAGAAAAAGTTTCAGTACGAAGTAAAGTGGGGTATGGATATGCAGAGCGAGCACGAGCGCTACCTGGTGGAAAAACATTTTAAAAAACCGGTGGTAGTTACAGGTTATCCCAAAGACATCAAGTCGTTTTACATGCGGCTGAATGATGATGGAAAAACTGTAGCGGCGATGGATATTTTAGCACCGGGCATTGGCGAAATTGTAGGCGGCTCGCAACGCGAAGAACGATTGGATGTTTTAGAACAGCGCATGAAAGAAATGGGCGTACCTGCTGATGAATTGTGGTGGTACCTTGACACGCGCCGCTTTGGTACGGTGCCGCATGCGGGCTTTGGCCTTGGCTTTGAGCGCATGGTGCAGTTTGTTACCGGCATGACCAACATTCGCGACGTAATAGCTTTTCCGCGCACGCCGGGGAGCGCCGAGTTTTAGCATTGCACGCTTAGTACCGGCACTTCTGCGTGCCGTACTATGTCTTTTGTATGCAGCTTTAAAAAGAAAGATTCCAGCAGGCTGTGCTGGTGCGGCAATACCATCAACAGGTCGGCACCTACCTGCTGAATGTATTGTTGCAGCCCCTGCGAAATATCATCGCTTTCAATAGTA
>CBDTUH010000249.1:0-5303 GCA_965363375.1 uncultured bacterium | reverse complement strand
AATCTGGTCAACTCACAAATTCAACAAAGTTCCCAAATTCATCACCAATTCTATCTGCACGCAGATTGTTCCATTTGTCGCCCGCCTCAAATATCTGCGGCAGGCTTTGAGCTTCATTCCAGCTTTGCAGGCTTACATTCAGGCCTTCGGTAGTCGGTTTGTTCTTGTACCACTGCGCATCCAGGTAAGACTGGCGCAGCAGGGCAATGGTGCCCATCATAGAAGAAGGATAGGTTTGTGTGGAGGTGCCTTTGCTGAAAGAATAATGCGCAGAAGCACGATCTTTTATAATTACTTTATTCTCTGCATCGGTTGCCAATGAAACTAGCGTACCGGTGCCGCGGGCAATACCATCGCGCACATGCGACAATACCGTACCAAAACCAGCTTCGCGTAATGTTTTAGCCTTGGCTTCGTCTACTGCAAAAACTTTAAAAGCTTCTGTTTCACTTTTAATCGCCTGGTTCCAGCCATAAGGCCCTTTGGTGTTGGAGGTAAGCTGGGTGCGGGCAAAAAAATTGCCGTCTGCTTGCTGGCGCTGTGGCAGCGAGGTGCCATAGTCTGCATAAATATCAATGAATGATGGGTAGATGTACTTTCCTTTGCAATCTACTTCCACCGCTCCGGCAGGCACTTTTACACCGGTGCCTACGGCTACAATTTTGCCATCTTTAATAACCAGAGTAGCATTAGTAAGGGTGGTGTTGGCATCTTTTACAATAGTGGCGTTGGTAAATGCATAATGGCCATGCCGCGGGTCGGCCACCCCGTTCTGCGGGAAGGTAGCCTGCGCCATTGAGCATTGGGCCAGTAACATAAAGCTGCAAGCCATCAGAAAGCGCTTTGCTTTTCTCATGTTTCGACGTTTTTTAAATTACTTTGTGTGTGAGGAAATGAAATTAACGATCCAGTTTAAAAATAAAACTTTTTACATGTCCATAGCACAATTAATTGATCATACCATATTAAAGCCCACCACCACCCTGCCCGAAATAGAAAAACTTTGCGATGAAGCCGCGCAGTATGGCTTTGCTACCGTGTGTGTGCCACCCTATTTTGTAACCGCGGCCAAGGGGTTTTTAAAATTCTCTGACGGGGTGGGTGTTGCCACCGTTATTGGCTTTCCGTTTGGCTATTCCGGCATTGCAGCTAAAGTTGCAGAAGTAAAAGAAGCCATTACAGATGGTGCCGATGAGCTGGATATGGTAATCAACCTGGCTGCCATAAAGGCGCAGAACTGGGAATACCTGCAAAAGGAAATAGAGACGATATCAACTTTGACAAATAAAAGCGGCAAAACCTTAAAACTGATCATTGAAAGCGGCATCCTGACCGATGAAGAAATTATTAAATGCTGCGAAATTTACCAGCAATACCCCGTACAGTTTTTAAAAACCAGCACCGGCTATGCCGAGCGGGGTGCCAGCGTGGCCGCCGTGCAACTAATGCGAGAGCATTTACCATCTACTATACAAATAAAAGCCAGCGGCGGCATTAAAACATTACCCTTTGCACAGCAACTGGTAGATGCCGGTGCCACGCGGCTGGGCTGCAGCGCCTCTATAGCAATTGTTAAAGATGAAAAAGGAAGCGAAGGCGGATATTAAAAAAGGATTAGAAACCTTACTTTGGAACGCCTTTTGCCAACCTGAACCATAAATACAGCACCATACAATGAAAAAGCTACTACCAATCCTTTTCCTTACCCTGACCACTACTGCTTTTGCGCAAAGCTCCACAGAGAAGCCTATAACTGCTTCTACAACAGAACCAACCGTGGTGGTGCATAAAGATGCGCGCATAGATGCACTTATCAAAAAAAAGGCAGCCATTAATAAAGCCACCAAAAAAAGCGTATCGCGCACCATGCGCGGCTACCGATTGATGGTAATTAACACCAACAGCCGTGATGAGGCCATTGCTGCCAAAACCAAGTTGTACAATTATTATCCCGACCTGAAATCGTACTTGCAATACCAAACGCCTTACTTTAAGCTAAAAGCTGGTAATTTTCAAACGCGCGACGAAGCAGAAAAATACCGCAAGGCCATGGCCAGCATGTTTCCTAAAGGTGTGTTCATCATCAACGACATCATAGAAGTAAAAGGTGAAAAAGACAGCGACGACGATGATGAGTAAAAAATATTTTTTCTCTAAAAAAATCCATCCTCAATAAGGGTGGATTTTTTTGTTTGAATCAAAAGGAATTTAATCCATTTTTACAACATGCTTCAATCCACTATAAAAACTCTTGCCCAAAAATATGCCCCGCAGTTTATAGAAGTGCGCCACCACCTGCACGCCCACCCCGAGCTGAGCTACCAGGAGTTTGAAACTTCGAAATATGTGCAGGAGCAACTGAAAACGTTTAATATTCCTTTTGAAGTAAAAGCCACAACCGGCGTGGTGGGCATTATTGAAGGTAAAAACCCGCGCAACCGCGTGATAGCTCTGCGTGCCGATATGGATGCATTGCCCATACAGGAGCAAAACGATGTGCCTTACAAAAGCAAAAAAGAAGGTGTGATGCATGCCTGCGGACATGATGTGCACACCACTTGTTTATTGGGCGCGGCCAAAATTCTGGCAGAAACCAAAGACAATTGGGAAGGAACGGTAAAGCTTATTTTTCAACCCGGTGAAGAAAAAAATCCTGGCGGGGCAAGCCTCATGATTGGCGATGGTGTGCTGGATAACCCAAAGCCTGAAGGCATACTGGCCCTGCACGTGAACCCGCAGCTGGAAGTGGGCAAACTAAGCTTTCGTGGTGGTAAAGTAATGGCCTCGGCCGACGAAATTTACATTACTATCCGCAGCAAAGGCGGCCATGCGGCCGCGCCGCACCTTACGGTTGATACCATTTTAGTGGCTTCGAATGTAGTAGTAGCATTGCAGCAAATTATTAGCAGGGCGGCAAACCCGTTTTCGCCTTCGGTACTTTCCATTACTTCTTTTCAGGGCGGATTTACCACCAATGTTATTCCTACCGAAGTAAAGCTGATGGGCACTTTGAGGGCTATGGATGAAGAGTGGCGTTTTAAAGCACATGGCCTGATAAAAAAACTAACATCTGAATTGGTACAAAGCATGGGCGCCGAAGCCGATGTGCATATAGATGTGGGCTACCCCACCGTGTATAACAACGAAAGCCTGAACAACACCGCTAAAGCCCTTGCCGAAGAATTTATGGGTACCCACAATGTAGAAGAAACAGAACTGCGCATGGGCGCCGAAGATTTTGGCTACTACAGTCAGCAGATACCGGGGTGTTTTTTCAGGCTGGGCACGGCCAGTGCAGCCAAGGGCATTACGGCAGGCGTGCACACACCAAAGTTTGATATTGATGAAAGTGCCATTGAAATAGGCATGGGCATGATGGCCTATTTAGGTGCTACAGTATGTTTTCCAAAAGAGAAATAAGACGTTTTTATACAAAAAGTAAAAGGGATTTGAAACGTTTCAAATCCCTTTTGTTTTGGTTGTTTGTCGGCAGTTGGTATTGGTGCTTTACAGGCAGTTAGCGATGGTTGTTTTGGTTAGCTGGTTCGTATATTTATAATTATAAAACGTCTTCTTTTTCTTTTAAAAGTTCATAGGTCATAATTCATAGATCATGGCAAACAGCCAAATACAAAACGTGTGTTTTTCCTTTTAATTGGAGCATTTCGTCATTCACTATTGCCAACTCACTTCTTCATTCGAAATTCCTTGTTCTTTATTTGCCATTCAAAACGTCTCTTTTTCCTTTTACCCTTTCTCTTTCCTCAAACGCATATCCAGGAAACCAATGAGCAGGAAAACAACAAAATAAATAATGGAGTTGATCTCATGGTTTTCCAAAAACGGGCGGTTAGGAATATCCATATACTTCAGGGTCAGTATCGGGTGCGAAAACGGAAGTTTGAAAACATGCTTCCAACCCATCCCTGCCGCGATCATACTGCCTAACAGCAAAGCCAGCCCAATGCCCGTAGGTGCTACAAAATTTTTAAAGCGCAGGGCCAGGCAGTACATGATGGCGCTTATGCCCAAAATGGAAATGTAGGTTTTAAAATTATAGAGCAACATGGCTTGCCAATCCAAACTTTGGTCAAAAAAACGATACCCAGAATAAATTAAATTGGGCACCACAGCCGCCAGAATCATGAAAACATTAAACAGGAGGTAAAAGAAAAGAATGAGGATATGAATGGTGAGAAACTTGGAAAAGTAAATGTTGCCGTAAGATTGCGGTGATGCAAACACCTGCTTCCACGTATTGTTTTTAAATTCAATTTGCGGAATTAAAGTGCACACCAAAATAACAAACATCGGGAACAAAAAAGCACTCATAAACTGCCAGCCCAAATTAAAATGGTGGCCCCAGGCGTCAGCCTGTGTTTCCCTAATAATTTCATCAGGATTAAAAGTATAAGCCAGGAAAAAAATACCTGGGATAATGGCCGCCCCGGCTATGCTAAGCCAGAAAGACGCACTGCGTTTGGTTTTCAGCAACTCGGTGCTGATTGCTATTGGAAAGCTCATAAGTTTTGGTTTGAATAGTCAATAAATAAAAGGGATTGCCAGGGTGCTGACTGCAGCTCGGTGGCACCGGCTGGCTTGCAGGCATAAGCCAGCAAAAGAATACCGGTGATGAGTGCGGCGCCGATCAGGTTGAGCCAGAACCCGGTGCTGCCGTTGTTTGTCAATAACCCGTTCATATGCTTTCGGCTGTTATTTCAATGAATAATTGTTCCAGGTCGTTTTGCTCGGGCTGCAGCAGGTGCACATCAATATTGTTGGTAAGCAGCATGCGGTTAACGCCGGCAGTGGCCACATTATCCTGGTAAGGAAGTTTCAGGTGCCCGTTTACACGCTCCACGGCAAAAGCACTTTGCAGCAATTCAAAAGCCGCATCGTTGTTGCTGGTACTGATGTGTACAAAGCTTTTGCGGGTTTTCATTTGATGCAGTTCTGACAGTGGCCCTTGGTACAGCATTTTACCTTTGTGAATAATGCCCAGGTGCGTGGCCATTTTTTCCACTTCAGCTAAAATGTGGCTTGATACTAAAATAGTTACTCCCCATTCGCTATTCAGCTTTTTAATGAGCTCGCGGGTTTCGATAATGCCGTTGGGGTCAAGCCCGTTGGTAGGTTCATCCAGTATCAGCAGCTCGGGGTTGTGCAGCAGCGCAATGGCTATAGACAGGCGCTGCTTCATACCGAGTGAAAACTGCTTGGCTTTCTTTTTACCCGTATCCTGCAGGCCCACCAGATGCAGCACATCTGCTACCCTGCTTTTTTCCGCACCATAAATACGGCGG
>CBDTUH010000248.1:0-5350 GCA_965363375.1 uncultured bacterium | reverse complement strand
TTCTTTTACGGGCAATGCTGTGCGAGAGCTAAAAATGTTTGCTAGTGCTGAATCATTCGTGTTCTTGCGGTGCAATACAATTACCACGGCAGCTTTCAGAGGCACCGGCAGCGCTGCAATTATTTTTAATACCACATCCAGGCTGCCGGCCGAACCGCCAATGGCAACCAATTGCCACCTCTTCAGCTCATCTTGCGCCATACTTTTTCTGACTTGTTTATTTGAACATAGTTGTTAGACACTTCCGAAAAACGCAGGTTTTCTTTTGAGCCCAGCACCAGGAAACCAAGCCGCTCCAGGCTTTCATCAAAAAGCTTCAGCACTTTATCCTGCAGCACCTTGTCAAAATAAATAAGGACGTTGCGACAAAAAATAATCTGGAACTCGTTGAATGATCGGTCGGACACGAGGTTATGCGTTGCTGCTATCATTTTGCTGCGCAATTGCTGGTTGAACTGCACGCGATCGTATGCAACGCTATAGTAATTTGAGAAATCAGCCTTGCCACCCGATGTTATATAATTTTCTGAATACTGCTTCATCACACTTAAGGGAAATATTCCATGCTGAATGTTTTCAATCACAGCAGGATTGATGTCGGTAGCATACAGCAGCGATTTGTGCAGCAGGTTGGCTTCGTGCAGCATTATGGCCATGGAGTAAACTTCTTCGCCGGTGGCGCAGCCGGCATGCCAGATGCGAATGAGCGGATGCGTGGCCAACACAGGCAATACTTTCTCGCGCAGCATTTTGTACAGCGACGGATCGCGGAACATTTCCGTTACGTTCACGGTTATTTCTTCCACCACCCTTTTTAAATAAGCGGCTTCGTTTTTTATTCGAAAAAGCAATTCGGCAAAAGAAGGAAAACGGTCGATGATCATCAGCCGGTTCACCCGCCTCTTTAATGAGGTGCGGGCATAATTGGTAAAATCATACCCATATTGATCCATGAGTACGTTCAGCAGCAGATCCAGTTCCGCATCTTTTACCAAAGCTTTTTCCACACCTTTTATTTTAATTCTTCATTTAATAGTTCCATCAGCTTGTCCACATCTACCGGTTTAGACAAGTAAGCATCAGCACCAGCTGCCAGGCAGCGTTCCCTGTCGCCAGCCATAGCTTGCGCCGTAACAGCTACTATAGGAACATTCACCAGTCTTTCATCGTTTTTTAAAACAGGCAGCGCCTGGTAACCATCCATGTCGGGCATCATCATATCTAAAAGAATGATACCAACATCGGCACCGGCATCCAATATTTTAAATGCTTCCATCATATCCTGCGCAGCAAGTGTCTTAAAACCTTTTGACCGCAGTACGGCTGACAAGGCAAAGGTGTTGCGACTGTCGTCGTCAATTATCAATATGGTGCCGGTTTGCTGCATTGTTACGCTGTATTATTTTTAAAACGTCTCTTTTCCCTTTTGTGATTGGCAAATTGTCAATGGAATCGCCATAAATCAAAACGTCTTATTTACCTTTTAAGTTTAACGTAATGAATCTAAAACCAAAACGTCTCTTTTCCCTTTTACATTTTTGATTTTTCATTTTAAATACAAAACGTCTCACCTTCCTTTTTAACTTTTATCGTACAGCCACACCCGCAGTAAAGACACCAACTGGTCCACATCCACAGGTTTGGTAATGTAATCTGACGCGCCGGCGTTGATGCATTTTTCACGGTCGCCGGTCATAGCCTTGGCCGTTACTGCAATAATGGGCAGGTTTTTAAAACGGTTTATGTCGCGTATACGGCGTGTACTTTCATAACCATCCATTTCAGGCATCATCATATCCATCAGCACAATGTCTACTTTTGGCGACTCCTGCAATTGATTGATGGCTTCTTTTCCATCTATAGCAGAAAGTACATTCATACCATATGTTTCCAGGGCTTTGGTAAGCGAAAAAATATTGCGCACATCATCATCTGCAATAAGAACGGTTTTTCCTTTCAGCACTTCGCCCAGCGCACCCAGCTTTTTGTAGCGCGGCTGGCTGCCATTGCTTTTGTTTTCTTCTACCAGGTGCAGAAACAGTGACACTTCATCGAGTATGCGCTGGTAAGAATGCGCGGTCTTTATCACAATAGAATCCGCATACTGTTTGATGCGCATTTCCTCAATGTGCGACAGGTTTTTACCGGTAAAAATGATGATAGGAAGGTTTTCAAAACCTGGTGTTTTCTTTACTTCTTCCAGCGTGTTGTACGATTGCTGCGCCGGCACGCCCATGTCCAGAATCACACAATCTACTTCGTTCTGGTTCAGCGCCTCCATGCCATCATTCACACTGTTCTTTATTTCCGCTGTTACATTAAAGCTTTCCAGGAAGAAAGCCAGCGCCTTGGCATGTTTTGGATTTTCTTCAACGATCAATACTTTTTTAGGATGGCGGCTCAATGCCTGCTCTATCTTTTGTATAATCTCGTTCATTTTTTCAAAGGCCATCGGCTTGTTGATAAAGTCGATAGCGCCTTTTGAAATGCTCTTGGTGCGCTCCTGATGCGACGACATCATGTGCACCGGTATGGGACGCGTGGCAGGATTGCTTTTTAATTCTTCCATAACCTGCCAGCCGCTTTTTACCGGCAGCTGTATATCCAGCAAAATACCCAAAGGCTTAAACTGGCGTGCTAGCTCTATACCTTCATCGCCACGCACGGCTACAATGCCCTTGTAACCTTTCTGGCGGGCAAAATCTAGTAATGATCGTGCAAAGGCTGTATCGTCTTCAATAATCAGCAATACTTTGTCGCCTTTTGCGATCTGCTCTCTGTCGTCGGGCACCGATGGCGGTATAATGTTGGTGGTATATTTTTTATCCCATTCCGGTGCTGGCTGAGCCTGCTTTTCTTCGCGTACTGGTTGATGCAACGGCATCGGTACTTCCGCTACTTTTGCCGAAAGGTCCGCTCCTTTTTCTACCGGAATACTTAGTGTAAACGTGCTGCCTTTTCCTTCCTCACTTTCCAGCGTTATTTCACCGCCCAGCAGCTTGGCCAACTCGCGGCTGATAGACAGACCCAAACCTGTACCGCCATACTTGCGGCGTGTAGAACCATCGGCCTGCTGAAAAGCTTCAAAAATACTTTGCTGCTTATCTTTTGGAATACCAATGCCTGTGTCGGTTACCGCGAATGAAATGATGCCTTCTTTTGTACTAATATCAAGATTTACTGATCCTTTTTTGGTGAACTTAAGCGCATTGGAAATCAGGTTTCGGATGATTTGCTCCAGCCTTAAACGATCGGTTTCTATAATGCGGTCGGCACCGCTAGCCACTGCTACATTAAAAGCAATACTCTTATCCTGTGCAACCGGCTCAAACAAGGCCCTGATCTCTTTAGCAACATCATTTACAGCTACATCGGTATAATCCAGATCCATCTTGCCCGATTCAATTTTAGACAGGTCCAAAATTTCATCGATAAGCGTTAAAAGTCCATTGCCCGAATTCTGAATAACCTTGGCATATTCTACCTGGTCGGCCGTCAGGTTCGATTCATGATTTTCTGAGAGCAGCCTAGATAACAATAAAATGGAATTGAGCGGGGTGCGCAGCTCGTGCGACATGTTGGCCAAAAACTCCGATTTATACCTGGTGCTCACCTCCAGCGCTTCCGCCTTTGCCTGTATCTCCAGGTTGCGCTCCAGTATCAGTTCATTTTTTTCTTCCAGCAAACGGCTACGTTCTTCCAGTTCATGGTTGGCCTGCTGCAGTTCTTCCTGCTGCACTTTCAATTCTTCTTCCGATGCCTGCAGCTTTTCTGCCTGAGCTTCCAGTTCTGCGTTGATGTTCTCCAGCTCGGAGTGTTGCGATTGCAGTTCTTCTGATTGTGCTTGTGTTTCTTCCAGGTATTCCTGAAGGCGCTGGTGGTCGCGCGCGCTGTGTATGGCCATTCCTACGTTAAAAACGGCAGCTTTTAAAAACTCCTGCACTACCGGGCTAATCTTTTCCACAGAATCCAGCTCTATCACGCCTTTTAGTTTTTCTTCGTAATAAACTGGCACGGCAAATACAGATACTGGCTTAAACTCGCCGGCAGCATAGCTGACTGTTGCATCGGTTTGTGGCAACTGGTTTACTAATACAGGCTTGCCTGATTGTGCAGCCTGCCCTGCCACACCATCACCCCAATTGAGCACATTACGCGTTTTTGACGTATCAAGCATAACGCTGGCTGAAAGTTCTAAGGATTTACCATCTTTATTCAGGTAAAAAGCGCCCATGCCGGTTTGTGTATACTCCGTTACAAATTCAATTACATTATAGGTTAGCAGCTCAATGTTCTTTTCTCCAATAATTCTTTCGTTGAGGTGTGTGATGCCGGTTTGCAGCCACTCTTTATCTGTCAGGTCGTTAAATGATTTATGCAGCGATGCTGCCATTTTGTTTAGTGAATTACCGAGGTTGCCCAGCACATCCTTGCCTTCATCATCCACTCTTGTTTGGTATTGGCCAGCGGCAATCTTTTCGGCAAGGCTTTGAATAATGGAAATGCGACGCGCCAGGTTTTCATCTTTTTGTTGCAGCTCTTTCTGCAGCTGGTCGCGCTTTTCAAAATCGGAACTGACGCGCAAAAATGATACGATAGTGATAATAAAAGAAAATAATGCTGCTATAACAATCATTACAGGTGTAATGGCCGCAAAGCGGTTCAAACTTTCTGTACGCTCGGTCAGATCGGCCTGCACCTGAGTTTCCAGAACCTGCAGGTGGTTTCTTACCTGTTCATTTATTTTACGGCCCGCTTCCAGGAGCCTGACATCTATTTTGCCGGTATTGTCGCGCATGTTTATCACATCCTGCAACATATTAAAACGCCGCTCAAAATCTTGTCTTAGGTGGTTTAAAGTTTGCTGCTGCTGGCTGTTGTCACCTATATTGGCTCTTACTTCTTCAATAGACGTGATACCATTTTCGTAAGCACCTTTGTATGGATTCAAAAAGAGCCCCTCTCCTGTCAGCAGGTAGCCACGCTGCCCCGATTCTCCGTTTTTAAGTGCTATCTGCACTTTGTCGAGGCTGCGGATGACCGCATTGGTTTTGCGCACCATCTCTGAGCTTGACAGCAGGTTGTTGATGCTGATGTAAGAAGCTACCGAACTAATGACCAGCAATACCAGTGATATGCCATAGCCAATCAGTAAATTTCTTTTAAACGTATTCATGCCAATCTTTTATCCGGGTAAAGTTGTTTTTGTAACGGCTACCTGCTTTAGTGGAATAACGATAACGAAAGTTGTGCCCACACCTTCTTTACTATGCGCGCTGATGATGCCATTGTGCTTGTCAATAATCTTTTTTACGATGCTTAGGCCAATTCCGGTGCTTTCCGTGGTGTG
>CBDTUH010000247.1:0-5351 GCA_965363375.1 uncultured bacterium | reverse complement strand
CCGCCATGGCCTTGCGCAAGCACCCGGCTGTAAACAGCAGCTGGATGGGCGATTTCATCCGCCAGTACCAGCATATACACATTGGTGTGGCTGTAGCTATTGAAGATGGATTAATTGTTCCCGTTGTGCGCTTTGCCGACCAGAAAGGATTGAGCGCTATTGCAACCGAGGTAAAATCGCTGGCAGGCAAGGCCAAGAACAAAAAGCTGCAGCCTAACGAATTTAGCGGCAACACGTTTACCATTTCTAACCTGGGCATGATGGATATTGATGAATTTACCGCCATCATCAACCCGCCGGATAGCGCCATTATGGCTGTGGGCAGAATTAAAGAAGTGGTGGTGCGCAAAGGTGACGGATTTGGCGTAAGCAATGTAATGAAGGTAACCCTCAGCTGCGACCACCGCAGTGTAGATGGTGCTGTAGGTGCCGCCTTCCTGCAAACATTTAAAAAGTATCTGGAGAACCCGGTAACTATGCTGGTGTAACTCTATCAGATGTTATACATAAAAAATCCGCTTAGTAATGAGCGGATTTTTTTTATGAATTAACTAAATGTAAAACGTCTTATTTTCCTTTTGAAACCTTTCCTTCAAACAACAATTGCGTTAGTGGGTCTAAAACAATTTGCTGCACTTGGGTGTAGCCTTTTAGTATAAACGTCTCTACTTTTTTAGTAATCATTAATTTTTCAACAGGTAGGACACTTGTTCTGGTTTGTATACCTATACGGAAAGGAAAAACAAACGTTTGCGATTGCAGTTGTTTTACTGTTACCGCAATGCCATCTTTGGTTTGGTTCCACGTCACCTGCAGTTCAGGGTGGCCTGGCGTAAACAACCATTGTTGAAAGAAAGTATTCAAATTTTTACCGCTGATCTGCTCTGCTACCTGTTGGAAGTCTTTGGTTTCTGCATTGCGGCCTTTATAGCGTTCGTAATAGTTTGAAATAATATTATTAAACACATTATCGCCAACTTCGCTGCGCAGCATGTGCAGCACCCAGCTGCCTTTTTGGTAACTGTTGGCATTTAGCAAGTCCATCAGGTCAGATGTGGAATCTACAACAGGTTTGTTCCAGTTTTTAGAAAAGCGAACAACCTGGTCGCGGTCCTGCCGCATACCTTTCATCAATGTATCGGTGCCGTATTGTTCTTCCATGTACAGATGCGTTAAGTAAGTAGCAAAGCCTTCGCTGAGCCAGAGATGTGCAAAGCTTTTTTCGGTGGCCATATTGCCAAACCATTGGTGCGCTATTTCGTGTGCAATCAGCCCTTCCGAACTGCGGGTGCCGGTTACAGAAGTTTCGTTGTAAAAAATAGCCGATGCGTTTTCCATTCCGCCAAACATGGTTTTGGATTGTACGTTGGCCAGTTTGCTGAAGGGGTAAGCGCCCACATAATCATGAAAGAAACGTAGTATGGAAGGCGCCAGTGCATAATCATAAAAACCTTTTGCGCTGTCCTGCGGGTACACCCAGGCCGAAACATCGTGAATGCGGCTGCTGTCCCAATAATTTTTTACAGCAAAGCGTGCGGCGCCAATCACCATTACCTTGGTGGGAATGGGAACCGTTTCGCGCCAGCGTGTGCGTTTGTAATTATCTGAAATATTGCTTTCTTCTAACTGCACCCCATTGCTTACCACCTGGTAGTGCACCGGCGCGGTTACGGCAAATTCAACCGTGGCCTTGTCGGCCGGTGTGTCGTTGCAGGGCAACCAGTTTTGTGCACGGTTTGGCCAGTTGTCGCTAAAAAAAGTGCGGTCGCCCCATTTGTTTTTTGAAATGATCAACCCGTCGGCAGGAATGCCCGAATATTGAATGGTAAATTGATAAACAGAATCCTGAACCAATAGCTCCTTAAACTGTATCTGCAGGCTGTCGCCGGCATGAATATATCTTTGCACCTGGCTGCCTGTAACGCTTGCCACATGCATGCCTTTTCCTTCTGCAACATTTTTTAAGTGCAGCGAAAACTGCTTTGCCGGCTGCGGCAACTTTAAATAAATGAGAGTCGTTCCTTCAATCACATCGTGGTTATCAGAAAGCAGAATGTCAAAACGGTAATGCTGCACATCCACTGTTTGGGTAAAAGCAACACGAGAGAAGAAAAATAAAAAGCAAAAGGCAAAAATATTTTTGAACATGGTAAGCGCGATTGGGCATTTAAGATAGGAAGTTAATAGCTAGTACCTTCGATTTTCCTTTTCATGCAGTATGTATTTAAAAGGAAAATTAGACGTTTTTGATGTTACAAATTCTCCAGCATTTCCACCACTTTTTCACGCTTCAGAATCACGTAGCCAATGCGGTCGTTAGAAATGCCATCTTTTAGTTGGTAGCTGAAGTTTAGTTGTTCATCCGACACGTCGGTTTCAAAATAACGGAAAGAAATGTTGGGATATTGCTTGAGTTCCTGCCCGATTTCGTAAAGATGCGTGGAAAGTATGAACAGCGAATTTTTTATTTTGACCAAACCTTTTATCACCGCCAGCGAGCACTTCATGGCATCTTCCACATTGGTACCTTTAAACAGTTCGTCTATCAGTACCAGCCATTTTTTGCCATCGTTTATTTTTTGAATGGTGGTTTTGATGCGCTGCACTTCGTTGTAAAAAAAGCTTTCGCCCTTGGCAATGTTGTCCGAAACGTTGATGTTGCTGAGCAAGCCATCAAACAGGGTTAGCTGCATGCTTTGCGCCGGCACGCCCATGCCCAGGTGTGCCAGAAAAACCGATGCGCCTACAGCTTTTATCAGCGTGCTTTTTCCGGCCATGTTGGCGCCTGTTAAAAAAACAAAGTTTTCATCTGTTTTCATTACCAGATCGTAAGCCACCGGCTTTTGCAGCATTACATGGTACAGGCCTTTGGCTTCAAAATAAGGTTGAGCCCCTTCCACAAATTTTGGAAACTGCAGATTAAATGTTTTTACGGCCACCGCCATCGAATACCAGGCATCAAGCCGGCTGAAAATATCAATCAGTTCCAGCACCTGCGAGCGGTATACCACGCGCAGGTGGTAGGCGTAGTACAGGTTGTCGCGGCGCGAAAAAGTTGCGTTTAAGGCTGTGCGCTGCAGTTGCTGCATAGGTTCTTCCTGCAGCAGTTTGCTAATGCGGTCGATATAGTATTGCAATGCTTGCGGCAGTTCTACAGTGCTTAGCAGGCGTTGTATTTTGGTGAGGCCATGGATGAAATCGGAAAAATGTTTTACTGAATATTTGGCCATGGAGTAGTCCTGCGAGTGCAGCAGCCGGTAGGTAAAAGAGTTTACAGTGTTCTGGCTGCGCGGAATAGGGTCCAGTTGGTAATCTAAAAACTTATCGATCATCAGGATGGTGCCGTTGGTGATCTCGGCGGGCCATTCGTCGAGGTGCTCAATAAGTGATTTGATGATGTTTTGCGTGCCGATAATGCGCTTAAGGTCGCTGTGAGGTTCGGTAAAAAAGCGGCGCAGCCACTCGCGTCCACCCACAGTGCGGGTAAAGTTCAGTTTATGAAAAACCGAAAATTCTTCTTCCGTATGAAAGATGGCAATATCGTTAAAAGTAACTTTGTCTATCTGCATGCTATAAAAGAGTAAAGCCTTCTTTAAATATATTTAATTATTGCTTGCCATGTTTATTCCCATCTAAAAACAAATTGAATGTAAAACGTCTGTTTTTCCTTTTACTGCTTTTGATATGCAAAAGGAAGAACAGACGTTTTGGCAAATTGTTCTATAATGAGTATGGCTTATCTTTCAAACAACAGGCGAGCCCCTTTTACAGATTCATTCCAGGTGCCATTTCCATAAACCAGCTGGCCATTTACAAAAGTATGCGTGATGGCCGCGCCAAATGTGTGGCCTTCAAACGGGCTCCAGCCGCATTTGTATAAAATATTTTGTTGGCTAACCTTTGTGGTTTCATTCAAGTCAACAATCACAGCATCGGCAAAGTAGCCTTCGCGCAAATATCCGCGTTCTTTTATATTGAAGCAATCGGCTACTGAACCGCTCATTTTCTGCGCAATTTTCTCCAGCGATATTTTTCCTTGTTTATGATAGTGCAGCATCAGCAGCAGCGAGTGCTGCACCAGCGGTATGCCGGCATGCGCTTTTTCATAAGGTTCTTCTTTTTCTGCCCAGGTATGCGGCGCGTGGTCGGTGGCAATTACATCCAGCCTGTCATCCAGTAAAGCCTTCCATAAAGCTTCGCGGTGGTGACCATCTTTTATGGCGGGGTTGCATTTTATTTTATTGCCGTATTGTGCATAATCATCCGCGGTAAAGTGCAGGTGATGCACACATACTTCGGCTGTAATACGTTTTTCTATTAGCGGCAGCATGTTGGTAAACAATTGCAGTTCTTTTTCGGTACTGATGTGCAGAATATGCAGCCGTGTGCCATGCTTCATGGCCAGTTGCACCGCTTTAAACGATGATTCAAAGCAAGCTTCTTCATCACGAATAATAGGATGGTCAGCCGCCGTTAAAACGTCTCTTTTTCCTTTTAAAGTTTCGAGGTTTTGTTTGATGATGCTTTCTTCTTCGCAGTGCGTGGCTATCAAAAGTTCCGCTTCGCTAAAGATTTTTCCAAGCGTGAGGTAATTATCTACCAGCAAATTTCCCGTAGAAGAACCCATAAATATTTTAATGCCGCACACACGGTCTTTCTTGTCATTAGTGCGCAGTACTTCATCTACATTGTCGTTGCTGGTACCCATAAAAAACGAGTAATTGGCAAGCGATGTTTGCGATGCGATGTTGTACTTCTGTTCCAGTAGTTCGTGTGTAAACGTAGGCGGCTGTGTGTTGGGCATTTCCATAAACGAGGTAACACCGCCGGCCACAGCTGCTTTGCTTTCGGTGTAAATATTGGCCTTATGTGTCAATCCCGGCTCGCGAAAGTGCACCTGGTCGTCAATAGCGCCGGGCAGCAGGTATTTCCCTTCGCCGTTGATTTCTGTTACATTTCCTTTTCCTTCAATTGTTGGTGCGATTTTTTCTATCCGTTCACCAGAAAATAAAACGTCGGCTGTAGTGATACTTCCTTCGTTTACTACTTGGATATTCTTTATCAGGTATTTTTGCATAATTTGATTTCCCTAAAGTTGGTTCATGCAATTTAAACAAACACTGGCTGTCATCATATTTTTAGTAGCTGCCACAACAGCGCAGGCGCAAACTACATACTTACCGCAAGGCGCAAAAGAAAATATTTTACTGGAAAGGCTGGAGATAAAACTGGGCCGCGATTCGGTGCTCAATTTTTCAAAAACAAAACCCTTTAGCCGCAAGCAATACATTGGGCATTTAAGTCGGGTGGATTCTTCTGTACTTACATCGGCTGCTGATAAATACAATTGG
>CBDTUH010000246.1:0-5356 GCA_965363375.1 uncultured bacterium | reverse complement strand
TTGATGAAGGCTACCACAGCCGCTGGTTTACACCCGAATACGAAATAGACCTTTGCGGTCATGCCACGCTGGCTTCTGCATTTGTAATTAAAAACTTTTTGGAGCCATATGTGCAGGAAATAAATTTTACAACCGAAAAAGCGGGGCCTTTAAAAACAACCGTAAAAGACGGCTTGTACACGCTTGATTTTCCGGCGCGCATGCCGCAGCCTGTAGATACACCTAAAAACCTGCTTGAAAGTTTGGGCGTGATGACGCCGGTGGAAGTGCTGCGCTCGCGCGATTACTTTGTGGTGCTGCCCGACGAAGAGGCGGTGCGCAGCGTGGAGCCTGATTTTAGCCTGATGAAAACACTCGATACCATTGGCGTGATAGTTACCGCAAAAGGAAAAGAGGCCGATGTAGTGTCGCGTTGCTTTTATCCCGGCCTGGGCATTCAGGAAGACCCGGTAACCGGTTCGGCGCATTGCAATATTGTGCCTTACTGGAGCGGTAAGCTGAACACCACAAAATTAAACTGCCAGCAGCTTTCTGCGCGCGGCGGTGAGCTGCAGTGCGAGCTGGCCGGCGACCGTGTGCTAATGAGCGGTAAATGTGTATTGTTTATGCAGGGCACTATTTTTATAGATTAACAATCATCAGTAACAGAAAAATTTAAAAGGGATTGAAGACGTTTTTAAATCCCTTTTTTTGTGAAGTTTATTTGTGCTACAGGTTTAGAGATCCAGATTAAAAAAACGTCTGTTTTTCCTTTTGTATCACGGATTACGCGGATTTTTATTAGAGGATTACACAGATAGGTCGGTTATGTAACGAAGCGTCATGCTATTTTTAAAAACGTCTATTTTTCCTTTTGCGCCTCTATTTCAATCTTAAATATTAAATAGAATACGTCTCTTTTTCCTTTTGGCTTTAATCTTCTATAAAACGTTTTTTAATAGAAGGAGTAGGAATCATGCAGGCTTCTTTTTTGCCAAACCAGCGGTAGCGGTTGCGTGCAACCAACCGGTAAACGGCATTGCGCAAAGGACGTGGCACCAGCCACAAAATTTGCAGCCATTGCCAGTACCAACTGAAATGTTTAGCAACCTGCAGCGCTGCATCTGACTGCTGGTATACCTTTCCGTTTTTAATCAGTAAAAACGTCTCAAAATCCTTTTGCGGCAGCCTATATTTTTGTAAAAGCATTTGCCCTGCAGGTGACTGTAACGCCGCTAATTTGAAATAAGCCTTTTTATCCTGCTTTATTACCAGCTTTACCACGCCATTACAAAGGTTGCAAACCCCATCAAATAATATTACCGGCTGTTCCTTCATTGCCCACGAAAATAAACAATAAAAAAAGCCCTGCTTTTTAGGCAGGACTTTGATTACAAACAAACGATATTTTTATAAAACCTTTTTGGTTTCTAATATTAATCCATCACCGGTTACCATTACAACAACCGCTTTATTTTCATAACCTGCAGGTAAGGCTACTAAAGCATTTGCAGTGCCTTGTGTTACCGGCATGCTTTGTTGCGTTATTAACCGGCCGCTCATATCCAAAACCTGTACCAAAGCTGTTTTAGCAATACAATTATCAAGCTGCACCTGTACTGCATTGTTGCTTTTAAAAATGCGAGCGCTTTGCTGTTGTGCACCAGGCGTAAGCAATATCATGTTGCTATAATTGGTGTAGGCGCTGGACTGTTGGTTTTTTATACGGTAATAAACGGCTCTGGTATGATTTGTAGCATCCTGGTAAGAAACTGTATTAGGACTGTTAGCACTAAAAGTTACCACTCCAATATTTTGAAATTGCTGGCCATTGTAACTGCGTTCAACTATAAAGGAAGCTCCTCTGCCGGCATCGGGGTTGTTCCATATCAATTGGGCAGAACCTTCATGCATTTTACCACTCAGCTGCACATTACTTTTCAGCACACCCATTATATAAGCTGTTCTGTAAGCCGTACAACCGTTTCTGGCCTCTGTAACCGTTACATGATAAGTGCCTTCTACATAGGTGGTAATTTCAGAAGTTTTAGCTGTAGTGCTGGATAGCGTGCTTCCTAGAGGCCCACCCCAAGAATAGGTATATCCACCTGATGGCCCGAAAGTAGCAGTTCCATCTGTTGTGGGATTTATATTCACCGTATAATTTGATCCGGCATTACCAATTAATACAGTACCATCAGGTGCAATATCGTCTTTTAATACAGTAACGGTTTGCGAACCCATAGTAGGACAGCCTTGGAAGTTGGTAGCTTCTACACGGTAGGTTCCCGGGGTAGTTACTGGTAAAAACCTGTTTGTTTGGGGGTACATAAAAAAGTCAACATCCTTATTGAGCGTATCGCCAACACTATTTATTAAACGGTAATAATTACGCGCATCATAATTAAACATTAGTTTGCTGGTAGTCTTTGTACAAGTTAATACTTCTGGCGTTACAGTAAATGGTGCCATAGATTTTATAGAAAAATCAACAGGACCAACAAAGTCGTTAAGCGATGCATCAAACGCTGGTGAGTTACGCGATTTAAAAAGAATGGAAGAATAAGGCGATTTGCAATAAGAAGTTACATAAGAAAAAGGGTTCATGCCAAAGCGCGAAAAGTTCAGTGATATTTCTACAAATTGGAGCTGGCTGTACGTTTCGCTCCAAACGCCTGATGCATTGATAGTTCCCCAAGGCGTAGAATAAGTAGAATCTTTAGAGGCGTTGGCCGTATAGTTGCCAAGCCCCGTTCCCCAAACATCGGTTGCATTTGGGGCAGTTATTTCTGCATATCCATAGTTAGGGTCATCGGCAGCATTCCACCGCCCTTGCAGTTTAAATGTTTTGGGGACTATTTTTCCTGAAGTGATAGAATCGTAAGTTGATTTTTTTAACCAGATACGAAAGTCAATTAGGGGCGCATCATTGTTGGCATACTCTACCGAAATTACCAGGTCGCCGGTTTGTATAATGTTACTGTTAGCATCAAAAGCCCAATGCGAATGCCCATAGCTAGTACCTTGAGAAACAAACTTGTTACCAGAAACTACAATTGGTTCGCGGTAAACTTCAATATCAAAATAGCGGGCTCCATTATTACCTTTAGTGGCTATGCCTCCAAAAAACCAAACCGAGTCGGCACTAGGGTTTCGGCCTGAGGTGCGCACATGGCAATAAGCATCTATAATATCCGCTTTATCAGAAACCGAAGAGGAGCCGGCAGACCAGTTATTGGGGTTTGCACCGTTTTTAGCACCCGATAGAAAGGAAGTGGCATCGGTGCCAACATAATCGCGAAAGTAAACGCCATCTACCCAAAACTGTGGTGAATATTTACCTGGTAAAGAATCGGGCGGTAAATAAAACTTAATGTCGTACGGCTGTGCGGCCATTCTTTTGGTGAAGCTGATGTTGGCTCCTCCTACTAATTGAGCCTTTAGGCTTGCCGCATTACTGGTTTCAATAATACCCTGTCCTCTGCCTATGGCATTGGGGGTATATTCCGATGTGGAAAACCAGTCGTCTTCATAGTAATAAGAACTATCTGTTGGGAAGATTTTGGCATACCCTACTTTGGTGTCGCCATCTACATTAAAGCCTACATGTCGGCTACCTCTTGAGTTGAGGCTTCCGCCTCTTTGGGCAAAAACATTCAAGCCTGTTATTGTCAACAGACATAATACTACAACAATTCTCATTTGGTTTTCGGATTTATTGTAATTATTGCCTCAGGTAAAAAGAAATTTCTTTACCAGTGCCATATTACCGAGCGGCAAACATAATATCTTTTTTTAAGGTTTCTAAGTAAAAACACTAATTTATTAGTAACAATACGTGAATAACTATAGGGCTTTATCTTGGTGTTATGTAAATCATGTACTTAGAAAAGTATAAAAAAATAATATGTTGCTTTTTACAAACTTTTATTTTCCTTTTAATCAAAAAACAGGCAATTGTAAATCCGTTGTTTTTCCTTTTGGCTAACAAAAAGATGTATGCTGCCGCAAATAAAAAAAAGGTACACCGCAGTGTACCTTTTTTTTATTGTAAGTTGTAAAACACTTTTTGCACGTCTTCGTCTTGCTCCAATTTGTCTACCAGCTTCAGCACATCGTTGGCTTGTTCTTCGCCCAGTTCTACCGTGGTGGCGGGTATCCATTCCACTTCGGCCGATAGCGGGTTGATGCTTTTTTCTTCCAGTGCTTTTTGCATTGAGCCAAAGTCGTTGAAGGCGCAGCGCAGCACCAGCACTTCTTCGCCGTTTTCGCCACTGCCTTCGCCCAGTTCTTCCAGCCCCGCGTCAATCAGTTCCAGCTCCAGGTCTTCCGCATTGAGGCCGGCCGGTGCCAGCTTGAAAACACCCATTTTCATAAATTGAAAACTTACGCTGCCGCTGTTGCCCAGCGTGCCACCGCCTTTGTTGAAAATGGATTTAACGTTGGCCACTGTGCGCACGTGGTTGTCGGTGGCGGTTTCTACCAAAAAAGCTACGCCGTGCGGACCATAACCTTCATATAAAATTTCTTCGTAGTTCTCCATTTCCTTACCCTGTGCGCGCTTGATGGCCGCTTCTACACGGTCTTTGGGCATGTTCACGCTTTTGGCGTTCTGCATGCAGCGGCGCAGCGCAGGGTTGGTGGCGGGGTCGGGCCCGCCGGCCTTTACAGCAATGGCTATTTCTTTTCCAATACGGGTAAATTGCTTGGCCATGCGGTCCCAGCGGGCAAACATGGTAGATTTTCGTACTTCAAATATGCGACCCATGTAATTATTTAAAATTTAAAATATAAAATTTACGTTTTACCACTGTCAATTGTCAACGCAATTGCAGGCGTGCAAAATTACGCAGAAGCGGGTAGAAAAAAACCGCCCGGAGGCGGTTTGTCATATTTCTTTTTTAAATATGCTATTGATTAATCCAGCTTTTCAAAATCACTTGCTGTAGGCACAACGTTAGCAAACGATTTGAGTTTACTATGCTTGCGGCTGTACACAAAGTAAACCACCAGGCCCAGCACCATCCATACGGCGGCAAACTTCAGAGTGCGCGGGTCTATAGCAGCGATCATACCGGTACAGATAACCGCACCCAAAATGGGCACCAGCGGCACAAGCGGTGTTTTGAAAGGACGCTTCATATCGGGGTTGCTGCGGCGCAGCAGCCATACGCCAATGCTTACCAGCACAAAGGCAAACAGGGTTCCGAAAGAAGTTAAGTCACCCGCTACGTGGCCCGGTACAAATGCAGCAAACAGCCCTACAAATACGAACAGGATCCAGTTGGCCTTGTACGGTGTTTTATATTTGGGGTGCAAGTCGCCAAAAGCTTTTGGTATCAAACCATCATTGCTCATGGTGTAGAAGATGCGGCTC
>CBDTUH010000245.1:0-5361 GCA_965363375.1 uncultured bacterium | reverse complement strand
CCCAAAACCGCCACGGAAGAACTGGTAAATGAAGTGTTTGAAATAACGCGTAACCGCCTGAAGGTGATCAAGATTATTGCCCTGGCCAAAAGCGCCATCCGCAATAACTTGGGCGATGAACTAAGCCAGATACAACAGCCCACACTGCTCATCTGGGGTAATAATGATACCATCACCCCACCTTTTGTGGCACGGGAATTTAACCGCTTAATACCGAACAGCGAACTGCATTTTATAGACAAATGCGGCCACGCGCCTATGATGGAAGTGCCAGATGAGTTCAATGCGATCTTACATAAATTTTTGAAAAAACTGGCGCAGCCTGCAACAATTGCATAGACGCCGCTGTCTTACTAATAAATGCCGTCTATGTTAACACGCGACCTCATATCGCAGTCGATACCTTACCTGCACAAGCAGGATAAGGTGTACCATGCGCTGCAGCTGATGAACGATTACCATGTGGCACACCTGCCCGTAGTGCAGGATGAAAGCTACCTGGGCATTGTAAGTGAAGAGCAGCTGCTGCACAGCGACGACAGCATTGCCATAGAAGATCTGCACGTAAGCGATGGCAGCACCTCGGTGCAGGCCAACGACCATTTTTTAAAAGCCATACAGGTAGCCGTAGCCAATAAATTAAGTATTGTGCCTATTGTAGAAGATAAGCAGATGCTGGGCGTGGTTACCTATGATGACCTGCTGCGCAATACTTCGGACTTTATGAGCCTGAACAGTCCCGGCGGTCTCATCGTGCTGGAAATGGAAAGCAATGCCTACTCCTTTGCCGAGGTCAACCGTATTGTGGAGTCAAATGATGCACAAATTACCCAGTTAAATACTTACCTTGATCCCCACAGTGGCATTATGATGGTGACCGTGCGGCTGAACAAGCTGGAAATTTCAGGAATTATTGCCACCTTTCAGCGTTACGAGTACAACGTAAAGTACTATTTTGGAGAGGAAATCTATGAAAACGAGCTTCGCAATAACTACGATCACCTGATGAATTATCTCAAAATTTAAATTTTTCTCGCACCACAATAAAATCAGGTATTAATATTTAGTATTATTATGTACATTAAGTGCCTGATGAATAGAGGGAGCAGATATTTTGTGATTTTAATTGTGTGCTTGTTAGGCGCCTGTTGCGCCAGCGCGCAGGTGGGCCTATCGGCCAATGCCCTCATATATTCCACCGAAGAAGACGCTACCTACAAAGACTCCAGCGCCCTTTTCAATATCAAGCATATCATTCTCAACGGTAACAAGCGTACGCGCGAGGCTACCATCTTACGTGAATTGTCTTTTCAGGAAGGCGAACAATACCTGCTGAATGAATTAGTGGATAAGTTTGCCGAAACCAAAAAACAACTGATGAACACGGGGCTCTTTCGCTCGGTGGTGGTATCGCTTAACAGTCTGCAGGGGTACGATGTGTACGTGTCTATAACCATGGAAGAACGCTGGTACCTGTACCCCATACCTTTTGTGCGCGTGGTAGACCGCAACTTTAACGAGTGGGTGGTAAAGCAGGGCATGAACCTCAACCGTGTCAACTACGGCTTAAAACTTACCCATAATAATACCACCGGCCGCAACGACCGGCTGGAGCTTTACTTTGTAAATGGGTTTACCAAGCAGGTAGCCATTCGGTATAACAACCTGTTTTTAGATAGAGAGATGAAGTGGAATATTGATTTTGATGTGGCCTGGGGCAAAAACCATGAGGTAACCTACAACACTATTAATGACAAGCAGGTAGCTTATAAAAACAACAACGAATTTGTCCATTCTTTTTTCCGTACGGGTATGCGGGTATCGTACCGCCGCGCCATCAAAACCAAGCACACCTTTGGCGTTAGCTACAATTATGATAATGTAGACGACACGCTGTTTCACCTCAACCCCTCTTACTCGGCCCAAAAAAAGGTGGTACGCTTTCCGGAACTGAGCTACACCATGCGCCACAACAATGTGGACTTTATACCTTACCCGCGCGATGGCTACATTGCTGAACTGGGCTTGATAAAAAGAGGCTTTACGCAGGATATGAACCTGTGGCAGCTTACGGCCAAGGCCTCGGGATGGTGGCCGCTTTCGCACAAATATTATTTTAACCTGCGCCTGGCCGGTATGCTGAAGGCGCCCTTTAAGCAAAGCTATATTACCAAGCATATGCTGGGTTACAACGATATGTACATGCAGGGCTTTGAGTACAACGTGATAGATGGTGTGCTGGGCGGCTATGCCAAAGCCATTATGGCGCGGCAACTGATCAATACAGCAGTGCGCATTCCTTCAAAAAAAATTGACCGCCTCAATCATATGCCTATAGCTGTGTATGCCAAAGTGTACGGCAATGCCGGCTATGTGTACGACCCCTCGCCGGGCTACAACCAATTGAAAAACCGCATGTTGTACTCCAGCGGCGTGGGGCTCGATTTTGTGCTGCTTACCAATTTTGTTTTTAAGCTTGAATACAGCCTCAACCGTTTCGGGCAAAAGGATTTATATTTACACCACAGGGATCATTTCTGATTTTTCCTATTTCTTTGCGGGGAGCAAACTATACAATTTGAAGGTAGCCATTTATAGCCGGGTGCTGGACAGGGGCCAGCAAAGCGATGTGCAGTTTTTTTTTGACGAACTGGACCGGGAAGGTATTATTCCCGTGGTGTTCAAGCCGTTTTTTGATGAGATCATACCAAATATATCGCTGCCGGTAAATACGCTTACTTTTTCCACCCATTCCGACCTATCGCCTGATATCGACTTTTTGGTGAGCCTCGGAGGTGACGGTACTTTATTAGACACCGTTACTTTTGTGCGCAACAAGGCTATTCCGGTAGTAGGTATCAACTTTGGCCGCCTGGGCTTTTTGGCCTCAATTGGCCGCGATGAGCTGGCCGATGCCGTAAAGGCGCTGGCCCTGCGCTCCTTTATTATAGATAAAAGAGCCCTGATACACCTGGACTCAAACCTGCCCCTTTTTGGCGAAGTGCCCTATGCGCTCAACGAGTTTGCCATACACAAGCAGGACATTGCGCCCATGATCAAAATAAACACCTACCTGAATGGTGAGTTATTAAATACCTATTGGGCCGATGGGCTGATACTAGCTACGCCAACAGGCTCTACAGGGTACTCACTCAGTTGCAACGGGCCAGTGGTGTTTCCGGAGGCCTGCAGCTTTGTGCTTACGCCCATAGCGCCGCACAATTTAAACGTGCGCCCGGTTGTGATTCCTGACAATACCATTGTATCTTTCGAAGTGGAAAGCCGCTCGGGCCAAATTATCTGCGCACTCGATTCGCGCCGCGAAATTGTGGACAAGAACATTCAGCTGGCTGTGCGCAAGGAAAGCTTTATGATAAGCCTGGTGCGCCTTAACGAAAATAACTTTTTGCAAACCCTGCGCAACAAGCTGGCCTGGGGCTACGATAAAAGAAACTGACTGAACGTGAGACGTCAAACGTTGGGCAAGTGACTTTTAGGTCTCATGTCTCATGTTTTTCGTCTCACGCTAAATAAATCCCATCCATCTCCTATACCAAACCACCCTTTTTTCCGTTAAAACATTCTAAACCGTATTTTGCAACTATAATGAGAAAATTACTGGCAACGCTTCTTATTGCTTTTCCCTTGAGCCTGCTGGCGCAGGATGCCGTGGTGCAGGAAGGCGAGTTTGGTGTGGGCATTGGCGGCGCGCACTACTTTGGCGACCTGAACACCCGTGCCAAGCTGAACCGCCCCAAACCTGCTGCTACCGTGTTTTTCCGCAAAAATTTTGGCAACTACATAGCCCTGCGCGTGGGCGCCACCTATGCACAAATAGGCTATTCCGATATTTATAACAACCACAACGAGTTTATGCGCCGCCGCAACCTCAGCTTCAACAGCTCTATCTGGGAGCTGGGCGTGCAGGGCGATTTTAATTTTTACCGCTTTTTGCCCGGCGACCCCGACTTCAGGTTTACGCCTTATGTAACGCTGGGTGCTTCTATTTTCAACTACGACCCCTACGCTTACCTGGGCGGCGAAAAATATTTTTTACGCCCGCTGAATACCGAAGGGCAGGGCGATACTTCATTTAGCCGCAAGCCTTACAGCTCCATGGCCTTTGCCATTCCGCTGGGTGTGGGCTTTAAATACGCGCTCAATGACCGCATCAACCTTGGTTTTGAAGTAACGCACCGCTTTACCAACACCGATTACCTCGATGATGTGAGCACTACCTATGCCGACCCGGCCATTTTTCCGGCCAACCCGGATGGAACGCCTTCTGCCGCCTTTTTGCTGCAGGACCGCTCCTACGAAACCGGCCCGCTCATTGGCGGCAAGGGTATGCAGCGCGGCCACAGTAAGCAGAAAGACCAGTTTGTAACCGCTATGTTCTATATCAGCTTTAACCTGCAATCGTACCGCTGCCCAACGGTGAATTAAAGCCAGATAATATATTTTAAAAGGGATTTGAGACGTTTTTCAAATCCCTTTTTTATTGCCACTACTAGAGTTAATCGTAAGGGAAAAAACGTCTTTTTTCCCTTTTAGAATAGGGGGTTGCCGGCAGTTGAGCCCTGATGGCGCACCTGTTGCGACGCTCCGTTTTGCCGGCAACAACAGCATCGGCCAAAACGTCTCCATTTCCTTTTACCAATCAACTTGTCAACCGGTCCACTAAATTCAAAACGTCTCTTTTTCTTTTTAAACATTCACTACTCACTATTCACTTCCTCATTCGCCATTCCTTGGCTCTTGTTCGATATTCCAAAACTCTTCTCCCCAATATCGGCCGGGCGGCGTTACCTTTGTGGTCTTTCAGCAAACAATGAGCGATCTTTTACAACAAATCAATAAAGACAGGCTGCCGCAGCATATTGCAATCATAATGGATGGCAACGGCCGCTGGGCGCGCGAGCAGGGGCAGGACCGCCTTTTTGGCCATTACCACGGTGTGGAAAGCGTGCGCGACATTGTGGAAGGCTGTGCCGAGCTGGGCATAAAGTACCTGACGCTGTATGCCTTTAGCACCGAAAACTGGGACCGCCCCGAGTACGAAGTGGTGGGCCTGATGGAGCTGCTGGTAAAAACCATACGTGGCGAGGTGGAAAGCCTCAATAAAAACAACATTCGCCTGCACGTAATAGGCGACATTAATATGCTGCCGGCATACGCCCGCAAAGAGCTGGAAGAAGCGCTGGAAATTACTTCGGGCAACACCGGGCTGAACCTGGTAATGGCCCTGAGCTACAGCGGCCGCTGGGAGTTGCTGAACGCCGTAAAATACATAGCCTGGGAAGTAAAGCGCGGCAACCTGGAGAACACGGGCCCGAGGGCCGCGCCCATCAAGAGGTGCCT
>CBDTUH010000244.1:0-5376 GCA_965363375.1 uncultured bacterium | reverse complement strand
CAGAGCATTTTGCCGCTGACGGGCTTCAGGTCTTCGGTTTGTTCTTCTGCCACATTGCAAATTTCCGTGGTGCAGTTGCTGGTGAACGAATAAACTGCCAGTAAAAAGGCCAGGCTGCAAGCCGCAACTATCAACACCGTAAATAAAGATTGCTTTCTCATGGCAGGGGGTTTAATTACTGAGACGAAAGTAGACCGACTTATGTTACAGTTTTTCTAAAAAATGTATGAAATGTAGTTTTTGCTGTATGAAAAAGGCCTTCAGTTCCTTTTGAGATTGTGTTTACGTGCTGCTCAAAAAGTTGTGCACATCAAATTTTGAGAATAGATAAGGCTGAGTTCGGGTTCCGATCCTTTTTATAAAAACCGTGCAATCCGTGATTATATTTGCTGCCAAAATAGTTAAGCATGAACGAAAAGTTTGTTGAGCGCATCAAAGCGGAAATAAAAGAAATTCAGGATGCCGGCCTGTACAAGCAGGAGCGCATTATTACCTCGCCGCAGGGCGCCGAAATTGTAGAGAACGGCAAAACCGTGCTGAACTTTTGCGCCAACAACTACCTGGGTCTATCCTCGCACCCCAAAACCATTGCTGCTGCGCACCAGTATATTGACAGCCATGGCTACGGCATGAGCTCGGTACGCTTTATCTGCGGCACGCAGGATATTCACAAAAAACTAGAAAGCAAACTGGCTGAATTTTTAGGAACTGAAGACACCATATTATACGCAGCTGCTTTTGATGCCAACGGCGGTGTGTTTGAGCCTCTGTTTGGCGAGCAGGATGCCATTATTTCCGACGCGCTGAACCATGCTTCTATTATTGACGGTGTGCGGTTGTGCAAGGCGCAGCGCTACCGCTACGAGCATAATAATATGGCCGACCTGGAAAGCAAGCTGAAAGAAAGTGCCCACCTGCGCAGCCGCGTTATTGTTACCGATGGTGTGTTCAGCATGGATGGTACCATTGCGCAATTGGATGCCATTTGCGACCTCGCCGATAAATACGATGCCATTGTGATGGTGGACGAAAGCCACGCCAGCGGTTTTATGGGCAAAACCGGCCGCGGCACGCACGAGCATTGCGGTGTGATGGGTCGTATTGACATTATTACCGGTACTTTGGGCAAAGCCCTGGGCGGCGCCAGCGGCGGCTTTACAAGCGGTAGAAAAGAAATCATCGACATTTTACGCCAGCGCAGCCGTCCTTACCTTTTTTCCAACACTTTGGCACCAGCCATTACCGGCGCTTCCATTGCCGTATTGGATTTACTGAGCGAAACAACAGAATTAAGAGACAAACTGGAAAGCAACACCCAATACTTCCGCACCAAAATAACAGAAGCGGGTTTTGACATTAAGCCCGGCACGCACCCCATTGTTCCCATTATGCTGTACGACAGTGTGCTGGCCGCCAACTTTGCAACTAAACTATTGGATGAAGGCATTTATGTAATTGGTTTCTTTTACCCTGTAGTGCCCAAAGGGCAGGCACGCATACGCGTACAAATAAGCGCCGGCCACGAGCAGCACCATTTGGACAAAGCCATTGCCGCCTTTACCAAAGTGGGTAAAGAACTGGGTGTGATTAAGTAAAAGGAAAAGAAGACGGCCGGAATAAAGAACAAGAGCCAAAGAATTACGAATGAGGAAATAGTGAATAGTGAATGAGGAAATGTTCAATGTTCAATACTCAATTTTAAATGTTCCTTTTAAAAGGAAAAAAGACGTTTGAGAAAATGAAAAATGTAGAAAGGAAATAAAGACGTTTTTTAAAATAGAAAGAACCGGCAACTGCCGGTTCTTTTTTTATGCACTGAAATATCAATGGTTACAGTTTTAGCTTCAGGTTTTCGCCAATGGCCTTTACTTCATCGGCGCTCATGTTGTAGCCGGAAAGTGTTACCAGCAGCCGTTCATTCACCACGTAGGTAAGCGATGCTTCGTTAGAGCCTTTTTTAAAGGTTTCCACCGCTTTGTCGCCGTTAAAATTTACGGTTTTTACATAGCCGTCGTCGCTTTCCTGCTGCATGTTCATTTGGGTCCAGTAGCTCATGCCGTATATACCCGAGCCGGCCTCGCCTGCACAGTCAAAAATGGAAAGCTTTAGTTCGCGGTCCTCGTTTTCTTTTTGATAAGTGGCCTCCCCCATGGCAAAGCCCATGGTGCTGTTGGCATTAAAAGAACTGCGCTTGGTGCCATTGATTTCTTCGGGCAGCAGGGTTTTCAGCTGGTCGAGCGATAGGGGTTTCAGCTTTTTCAGGCTTTCCATTTTTTGGGTCATTTCATCGGCGTTGCCTTCCATTTCGCCCAAGTCTACCGATGTAGTGGTGGTAGTTCCGTCGTCGCTGGTTTCGGTATGGGTTACTTTTTTGTCGTTGTTGCAGGCCGTCAGTGCCAGGCCACTAAGGAGCACAAGGGAATAAATCGATTTCATACTTTTAGTTTTGGTGTTGATGAATAAGAATTCTGTAGTTATTAAAATTAATTGTTATAACCCGAATGGTCAAACCCAATTTTTTTTGAAGTATGCGGCAATAATGAGCAGGGGCCTGCGTTTGTCTTTCAGCAAAAGGCACGCAACCGTGCCGCTGTACCCTTATTAGTTATGAAAAAAATACTTCTGCTGCTTCTTTTATGCTGTTTTATTGCGGTTACTTTTTCTTCCTGCGCGGCCGGCCGCTCCATGAAACGCGACTGCCAGGGCGGTAAACATATTAAGCTTAAGAATGGCGTATGGATTTAAAAGGAAAAAGAGACGTTTCTACTATTGCTTTCCTTTATCCTTTTTTTTACTTATTCAATTGCTTATTAGTGTAAAAGCTGCTATTTTGTTTTGCTTTTATAAGTAAAGCATTTGCACCAAAAACTGCTCCATGAGAAAAAAAACTTACCTGCCTTTACTGGCATTAGTGCTTCTTTTATCGCTAAGTGCCATTTGCCAGCGTTGGCACTCGCCATTTTTGCCCGAGTTGAATTACCTGCAAAAAAATAATTTAAGGGGTGCGGTTAAATCAATAGATGTTAAAAAGTACATTATTAATGGAAAGGAAGGATTGTCTTTTAATGTTAGCCAAACGGATTATATAATTACCTCTATTGACAAAAAAGGAAACGAGACTAAAGAGGAAAAAATATATGGAAACGGAAGTCGTAGCAATACAATAGTATATCAGTTTAATAATAAAGGCCAGGAAGTAGGGCACATTTTTTATACACGTGGTGAGGTAGTGGAAAAACAAGTCAAGCAGTTTAATAATAAGGGTAACCAGGTTGGGTTGCAATTTTTTAGAAAGAATGGTGAAATACGGAAACGATGGGTGTTTCAGTTATATGCGGATGGGAGGGCAAAAGAGATTAGGGAATATGACAGTAAGGATACACTAACATTTAAAGCATTGTTTTGGTACTATAAAGTGGACAACAAAACCGAGGAAAAGTGGTATGGTAAGGGCGGCGTGTTTCAAAATTGGTATGGGTTTACATTTAATGATAAGGGTCTTTTAATAGAAGAAAAAAGATATGAAGAGGGTGGTGGCCCAATTGGAAGAATTCTTTTTACTTACGATGCGCGGGATAACCTGCTGGAAAGATTGGAATCTGTTCGGAATGCAAACAATACTACCCGCTACGTATATACTTACGATGAAAATGATAATATAACCAGTGAAAAGAAATATGATAAGGAAGAAAAGTTAATAGAAACCAAGACTTATGCTTACACCTACGATGACAAAGGCAACTGGCTGGAGAAGTTAGAATATATAAATGGCATAGAGAAGAATATAGATAAACGTACTGTTGCTTATTATTAGCAGTGGCTTATTTATTTAAAAGGAAAAAGAGACGTTTGTAGCCTTTAGCAGGTTAATGATGAAAACAAAAAAATACCGGCCGTTGGTTATACGGCCGGTATTTTTATAAAAGTTGGGGTTGTAAGAAAAGCCTAGTATATAATATTAAAAGCACCGGTAAAGGATTTTCGCTGCGCGCTGGCCGCGGTGCCATCTTTGGTGCTGATGGAGTAGGTGCCGGTGTAGCCGGTAGCATCCATTCTTGTAATTTTTACAAAGCCTTCCTGCCGGCTTCCCACGTGGTCGCCTTCCCAGTGTTTGCGGCCATTTCCATATTCAAAAACATCATTGTTACAGCAGAACAAATAATAATCGCCCATACCGTTGTTGTGGTCAATAGATTTTGCGTTAAGCGTTACCACATATTCGGGCGAGTCGCCTTTAAGTATGAGTTGTGCCGTATCGCCTGCCTGTACGTTTATGGCAATTACTTTCATGTTATAGGTTTTGCCATCGGCATCTACTGTAAAAGTGCTGGCGGGGTTCACCAGGGGTTTTTCTTCTTTGCCGTTTTTGTCTTTTTTACAGGCCGAAAAAGAAATCGTAATCAGGGCCAGGAGCATCATCAGGTAAAAGCGTTGTTTCATATGTCAGGTAAAATTTTGACAATTGTTGAAGCCCTTCTTCTTTTGGCTGCAGCAGTTGCAGGCAAAAGGCGAAACAGGACTTTTATTCATTAAAATAATTGATAAGGCTTATCGCCAGGATGGAATTTCTGTAGCTTTTCGGAGAGGAATGTGGGATTGTAGCTTTCGTAAAAAGTATTTTTCAAATACAAAAACCAAGCCTGATTTTATCTGGAAACCATTTTTGTAAAGGTAAGGTGCAAAAAAGTGATAGGGTTCTATTTTCTTCAATCATCAATAAATTGCTTTATGGAGCAATGGCCAGTTTCAACAGCTTTTCAAATACCTTTTGGTACCGGGCGGCGGCGGCTGCATTTGTATTGTCAAAGGGCAGGTACACAACATCCGTCAGGTAGGTTTCTTCGTTTTCTACCAGGGCCTGCAGCACCGGCTCTCCGTCTGTAATGCTGTTGATGGCCATAAGCTTCATTTGCTGGCAGTGGGCGCTTTTCGTTTTCAGTTTTATTTGCAGCAGCCCCACCGAAGATTTGGCGGTAATGCCCGTATCTATGGATACAGATGTCACATCTGCCGGGCTAAAGCTAAAAAAGCGGGTGTGGGTGCGTGCATTGCCATATTGGCTGGTCAGCCACAGGTCGTTGCCGCGCGGCGCTTCGTCGGTAGTGGTAAGCCGTATGTGCAGCGTATCTTTTGACGAAAAAATAATCTGGTTGTCGGCGCTGGTGTAGCCAAACAGGTAATGATGGCGGCCATCGTTGTAAATAATAGCTTTGGATAATACAGGCAGGTACAGCTTCTTTAACTCGTTTTGCACCTGCACAAAAGCGCTGTCGGTTTGCGCCTGCGTGGCTGTAATAAAGAAGATGGAAAACAGGGAAAGAACAAATGGCTTCATAAGGATAAGGATGAATGCAGATTTGATGGAGTGAAGATAGA
>CBDTUH010000243.1:0-5383 GCA_965363375.1 uncultured bacterium | reverse complement strand
TTTAGCGCTTCGGCTTCCGAAATATTTGCGGCTGCCATACAGGATTATGGCCGCGGCATTGTACTGGGCAGCACCAGCACTTATGGTAAAGGCACCGTGCAGCGCGCCTATGGTTTAGATCCCGAATCGAACTTTATGTCATCCAATTCTGACCTGGGTTCAATCAAATTAACGTTGCAGAAGTTTTACCGCATCAACGGTGGCTCTACACAGCTGAAAGGCGTGGTGCCCGATGTGGTGATTCCTGACCGCTACGAATACCTGGAGTACCGCGAAAAGAACAATCCCGAGGCGATGCCCTGGGACGAGATCAAGCAATCTGCTTACAGCAAGTGGGCATCGCCCATCGACCTGCAGGCAGTTAAAAACTTAAGCAGCACGCGCATTGCCAACACACCGGCCTTTAAAACCGTGCAGGAAACCACCAACTGGCTGTCGCAGCAAACCGACAAGCCTTACCCGTTGCAGATCGATAAGTTTAAGGAAGAACAGAAAAAAATAAGAGCGGCTGTAGCCAAAATGGATTCGGTGCTGAAGCTGGATGAAAACCTGAATATGGCCTTTTTGAAAGAAGATGCTCAGCGTATTGCTGCTGATAAAGACAAAGAAGCCCGCTACAACCAGTGGCTGAGCAGCCTGAGCAAGGACATTTACCTCGACCAAGCCGTAAAAGTGGTAGGCGACATGATAAACCAGCAAAACCTGGTAAAGAAAAGTGGTCAGCCCTTAAAAAGTTTTTAAACTCTTTATAAATAAAACGAAAAAGCCCCGGAAAGTTCAGGGGCTTTTTCGTTAGAGGTAGCGCTCTTGCAGAATATTCTTATGATGCAACGCGTGGCCTATGGTTATAAAGCCAATAGCGTTTACATTAATGGGTTTACCATTGGCATTGCCCACCGCTTTTAATTGTTCCTCCTCAAAAGATTCAAAAAGCAGCTGGATAGAAGTTTGAACCACTTTCAGTTCATCCAGCAAACCTCCAATTTCCCTTTTGTCTCCTTTTGAAGCGGCCGCATAGCTGTTCTCATCAAAGCCAGGCAGGGGTGCTGCTTCGCCGCGGGCAATGCAAAGGGCGCGGTAGGCGAAAATGCGTTCAGTATCTATTATATGCTGCACCATTTCCTTTATCGTCCATTTGCCTTCGGCATAGCGGTAGTTCCACTTTTCTTCAGTCAGGTTTTTTAGTAAAATATACAGTGTTGATGCGTGTGCTGCAAAGGCTTCATTCAGGTTGTTGGTTGGTACCAGGTTGATGTAGTTGTGGTAAAACGGCGGTACCTCCTGCAGGTTGGGTTTTGGCATAATGGTAATTATTATTGTAAGGTAAGAAATTCAGGTATTTTAAAAGGAAAAAGGGACGTTTGGAGGACAGTTGATCAATTACTAGGTTGACAAGTTAATTGGTAATTTAAAAGAAAATAAGATGTTGCTCTTGAGTTCTAATCCCTAAATAAACTTTGACAAATGACAAAAGGAAAAAGAGACGTTTTCTGACTCGTGATTAGGGTAGATTTGAGATTAAAAGAAAATAAAGGCGTTTTTAATTTGTATGGTTTATAATATCTTACTTCCAATTATAAAATATTGAGACTCCAAAAAATTCATCATCTATATTAAAACTTATTGGTTTAAATGAAAGTCTTAGCAACTGGCATACTTTGCTTTCTTTCTTCTATTGCAATAGCTCAATTTGCAATTATTCAGGATAAGGATGGATTCTCAAAAATTAGAAGTTCAGCAGCTATTGGCAATAATATTATTACTCAATTGAAGAATGGAAGTATTGTTCATTTCTTTGAAAAAGATGGTAATTGGATAAATATCGACTTTACACATAATGGTAAAGAACACAATGGGTATGTCTATCATGACAGGTTAATACCTGTTTCAGAGTTTAGAGAGGTTCCTTTTTTTGATAAAACCGACAGTAGTATCTCTTTCAAAAAGGATTTACTAAAAATTGTTATAACAAATAAAAAAGTTGATAGAAGCCAGTACACTTTTTCATATTATGGCAATTCAAAAGCTTTTATCCAGTTTGTAAATGGAAAGAGATACTGGGGAACCGACGGGGAACTGCCAATTTTAGAATACAGATCTATAATCGTAACAATTGAAAATAAAGAATTGAAATTGCCTGCTGCTGCTATCGAAAACTTATTTGATCCAAATTTGAATAATACAAAAGTAAATTTCGATGTTAACCATGATACTGTTTATATACACTCATTAAACAGTGATGGAGCAGGAGGTTATGAAGTAATCTGGAAAGTGGAAAGAGGAATTTATATAGAAAGACACATCTTTTATGGATTTTAATTTTAAAAGAAAACCAGACGTTTTTTTAAATTCTCTTCCTTTTTACTAAGAATTCATAAAATCACAAACGTCTGTATTTCCTTTTAAATAAAACCAATAAAAAAGCCCTGTAAACTACAGGGCTTTTTTATTGCTATAAAATCGCTTAAGATTTCTTTGCTTTTTTGATGTTGGTTTTTTGGGGAGCCGGCTGCTTTTTACCGCTCATGCTTTCGGCCAGTTTAATAGCTTCGAAAGCATTTACCAGTCCACCGGTGGTGCTGATGTCTGACAGGGAAACCGTTTCGCCGGTGGCGGGGTTTTTTGCTGTAACATCTGGCGCTAGCGCACTTTTTTCTATTACCTGCTTTAGTTGCTCGGCAGACAGGTCGGGGTAGTAAGAAAGAATAAAGGCGGCCAGGCCGGCTACCACGGGAGATGCCATGCTGGTGCCCTGCAGATTGCCATAAGTATTGCCTCCGGGTATAGTAGAATAGATTTTTACGCCCGGCGCAAATACATCCACTTCTTTTTTACCAAAGTTGGAAAAATTAGCTACCAGTCCGCCAATTTTGGGGTCGCCGCTGGCGCCAACCGTAATCCAGTTGGGAGCGCGGCCGCCATCTTTTACAAATACCGGAGTAGGGTAGTTGTGCGAAGAATCGATATTGGCAGCTGAGTTACCGGCTGCATGTACCAGCAGTACACCTTTTGCCTGTGCGTATTTCACAGCATCGTCTACCCATTCTTTTTCAGGCGAAAAACCTTTACCAAAGCTCATGTTGATGATTTTGGCACCATTGTCCACCGCGTAGCGAATAGCCAGCGCCACATCTTTATCGTGCTCATCGCCATCAGGCACGGCGCGTATGGTCATGATTCTTACATTATCGGCTACGCCATCGCCACCTTTACCATTGTTGCGCACAGCGGCTATAATGCCCGATACGTGCGTGCCGTGCATAGGTGTGTTGGCCATTACATCGTTATTGCCGTAAAAGCGGTCGTTGATGTCTTCATAATTATCCTGCACAATTTCGGCACGGAAAGGCTTAGGAGCCATGTTGGCAGCTTCAGCCTTGATTTCTTCGCCATGCAGGTAGTCGCCAATTTCTGTAAGTACCTGTTTGTTAGTGCGGTCCAGCTCAAACCCCAGGTTGTACATAATCAGCATTTTCTTTTTGGCTGCTTTAGCGTCGGCATCTTCGCCGGTGGCAAAAGTTTCCAGCTGTGCGCCGGTATATTCGGGCTTGCCCATTTTCAACTGCATTACCGAGTCGCCTTCTTTGGCCACGTTGTAGGCGTTGCGAATGAGCATGAGGTTAAAATCGTTTTCCGTATTGGGTGCAATGTCTTTACCGGCACGCTGCCAAGTTTTAAAAAGCTCCTGGTCGGCAGGGCTAAGGGTAGAGGGGTCGGTGACACCTGCAAATTTGCTTTTGTATTTGTGGTAAACACGGGCTGCTTCGTAGGAGTCCTGCTTTACATTTCTGCCATCGCGGCCACCCAAAAAGTTCCAGCCGTTAATATCGTCTACGTAACCATTGCCATCATCATCAATACCGTTGCCGGGAATTTCTTTTGGGTTGCGCCACAAAATGGGTTTCAGATCTTCGTGGGTGGTATCTATACCGGAGTCAATAACAGCTACAATAACTGTTTTGCTTTTTTTACCTTTTACCAGTTCATATGCTTTATCCAGGCTAATACCGTAGTAGCCCTCTGAGGTTTTATCCTTCAGGTGCCAGCCGTTGGTAGAGGCTGCTGTTTGTGCATAGGCTCCTGCTGACAATGCCGCCATCACCAGGGTAAGTACGGATTGCTTAACTCGATTCATCATTTCAAAAAAGGGTTTAGTTAGAACAAATGTGCGTGAAAAGTAAAATTAAACGAAACCGCTCATACAGTTTTGTGAAAAAGGCCCTATCATAGGGCCTTTTTCACAAAATATCTATAAAAACAACTTTTATTCGGAAAGGTTTATTTCTACGCGCCGGTTGATGGCTCCTGCATTTGCATCCGTGGTTTTAACCAGGGGTCGGGTGGCACCATAACCAATAGCCTTCAGGCGGTCGGGGTGTATGCCTTTGGAATAAATATAATCTTTAACAGCATTGGCGCGTTGTTGCGACAGTATTAAGTTGGCCTCGCTGGCACTGCCGGCCGTATGGCCTTCAATAGATACAGTCAGCTGCGAGTAAGTTTTCAGAATTTGAACCACCTCGTCCAGAAGTCTGTAAGTAGTGGTGTCAATTTTTGCACTCTGAAAACCGAACTGCAGCCTTTGTGCTGCAAATTTCACGATTTCTTTTTCTTTTTCTGTTACCTGCGGGCAGCCGCCATTGTCAGCAGAGCCGGCGGCATCGGGGCAGGCATCTTCTTCATCAGCAATACCATCCTTATCGCGGTCGGGCATCGGGCAACCGCTATATTTAGCCAGGCCGGCTACATGCGGGCAGCGGTCCTGTTCATCGTTAATACCATCGCCATCAGTATCAGGTATCGGACATCCTCCATATTTGGCCAAACCGGCCACGTCTGCACATTTATCTTTATTGTCGGCCATGCCATCGCCGTCGCCATCAGGGCAGCCATTGGTAAGGGCTGTGCCGGCCAGTTCGGGGCAGGCATCTTCACTGTCGGGCACACCATCGTTATCCTTATCTTTTACCACCGGAACTTCCACTTGCGGCTTACCTAAGTAAATGCCCAGCGTAGCGCCATAAGTGGCATGCTTAAACGTCTCTTTTTCCTTTTGATAAAATGGGGTGAGGCCGCTGCTGTAATTGGCCATAATAAACACACGCCCAAACTCAAAACCTGCCAAACCATTGGCGGCAAAGTGCAGCGTGCGAAACTGCCCATCTTTTTTACCAACAGGCAGGTCTTCATTTTTAATTTCCGTAAACTTGCCATCTACATCCACCAGGCTGTGCGTGAGGCTGCCGTTGTAAAAAAAGGAAAGCTGTGGACCAGCGGACAGCAAAACCTTTGTTTTTCCTTTTAAGGGCAGCTTCAGCAAAAGGTTTACCGGCGCATCAATATAAGCTACGCTCAGGTTTGTAATGGCGTTTTGTAATTGGTT
>CBDTUH010000242.1:0-5400 GCA_965363375.1 uncultured bacterium | reverse complement strand
CACTTCTATCCAGCCGCCGCACTCGCCTTTAATATGAGGTTCAATAAACATGTTGCTTGCAATATAGCCTGGTACGAAAATAATTTTTAGCAAAGTGTTTGATGGCTGTACGTGGCTTATTTACTTACTTTGGTAAAAATTTCTTTAACAGCGCCAAAAGTACCATAAACAAATGGAACGTGTTCAGGTTTTGATCGATAAATTAGTACAGCAAAAAAAGGCAGCCGAAACGGCTGCACAAATGCTGTATACGGTGCAACTGCTGCAGACAGAACTGGCGGCCATGCAGCAGCAAAGTGAAAGTAAAAGCAGTCGAAAAATATCTGTAGTAATGCCTGCCAATTTTGTTGTGCAACAACAGGCGCCTGTTGCTGAAGCACCGCAACCTGCACCTGTAACCCAACCTGTAACTACGCAAAAGGAAAAAGAGACGTTTACCCAACCCGAACCCATTGCGCCTCAAAAGGAAAACGAGACGTTTTCTCAACCTGAATATAAAACAGAACCTGTAGCTGAAATACCGGCTCCCATTGCCGAAACACCCAAACCTCAACCTGCACCACAGCAGCAAGCCAATCTTTTTGGCAATGAAGCATATTCTTTAAAAAGACCCGTTTCCATTCAGCCCGAAGAAAAGAGAGAAGAACCGGTTCAGCCTTTAATAAAAGAAGAACCAAAACCGGCACCACCGGAGCACGCTTCTTTTATGCCGCAACCGCACCCAGTTACAACGCCGCCGCCACCCGAGCCGCAGCCTTTTGACGCACTCGCAGAAACACCTACATTACTGCAACACATTCCGCCACAGGTAGAAACGCCGAAAGAAATTAACCAGCTGATAAAAGACCAGCAACCGAGCCTGAACGACCGCCTGAAGCAGGACAAAACTGAGCTGGCACACAAGCTGAAAGATGCTCCCATTAAAGATTTACGCAAAGCCATAGGCATCAACGACCGTTTTGTTTTTGTAAACGAACTGTTCCGCGGCGATGAAGTAATGTACGAACGTAGCATTAAAACCATCAACGGCTTTCATATATTACAGGAAGCGGAATACTGGATGAACCGCGAGCTGAAAGTAAAACTGGGCTGGAGCGATACCAAAGAAGCCGTGCAGCATTTTTACAGCCTGGTAAGAAGGCGTTTTTCCTGAATATAAGCGATTATTTTTTCGGTAGCGCCCCTGTGTTGCTGCACATATTCAGCAGCTGCAATACCTGCTTTGCGCCGGGCCGCGCCATCCTTCAGCAAAACGTCTAAAATTCCTTTTAAATCTTCTGTAGATGTGTAGCTAAAGCCACCACCTGCTGCCAGCAGGCCTTTGGCTTCGCGAAACTTTTGAAAATTGGGCCCCCACACCACAGGCTTGCCCCATACGGCTGCTTCCAGCGTGTTATGAATGCCGCTTTTATTAAACCCTCCACCAATATAAGTTATAGTTGCATATTTGTAAAGGCGAGAAAGCATACCTACGTTATCAATTATCAAAACTTTGGCTTCTTGAAACTGTTTTTGCAGCGCCTCTGTGTTTTCAGTTTTTTCCTTATTTACGTAGGCTTGCAACTCAGGCTTGTACTCCACATCAAACGCTTCTTTACATTTTGAAAAGCGAAAAGAGGGAAATAAACTTTCAATGCTTTTAAGATGGGTTTCATTTATTTCGTGCGGCGCTATCACCAACTTTACGTCATTAAACGTCTCCAAAACCTTTTGCAGCATTTCTTCATCTTCGGGCCATGTGCTGCCGGCCACAATCAATGGATGACCTTTAGCAAAAATGGGAACTTCTAAAACATCTGAAAATCCTTTTGCGATAGTAGCCACACGATCAAAGCGCGTATCGCCGCTTATAGTTACATGCTGCACACCATGTTGAATCAAAAGGGTTTTCGAAGGTTCATCCTGCACAAATAAGTGGGTGAAAAAATGGAGCATCTTTTTATAAAAGCCACCATACCATTTAAAGAAAGCCTGGTTGGGCCGAAAAATGGCCGACACCAACAATAAAGGAATACCACTTTGATTGATTTGCTTTAAATGATGGTACCAGTAATCATATTTTACAAACACCACTAACTGCGGTTTCAAAAGAAAAATGAGACGTTTGGCATTGGCCGCCGTATCCAGCGGCAGGTAAAAAACATAGTCTGCCAGCTTCGACTTTTTACCCACATTGTAGCCCGATGGTGAAAAAAAAGTAGCGGCAATTTTATACTGCGGATAGGCTTGCTTTAAAGCTTCAATTACTGGTTTGGCCTGCTCAAACTCGCCGGCCGATGCACTGTGTACCCAAATAATGGGTTCACCTTGTTTTATGTCCTGCTTCATCTCTGTCCACATGTTCACCCTTCCCTGCAGCCATTGTTTGGGCTTGCCGCCACCCAAAGCTGCCAAACGTATACCCAGGTGGTACAGCTGAATGAAAAGATTGTATAAAAAGACCAAAAGCTATATTTATTTAAACGGTTGTGCAAAAGTAAAGGCGAACATACAACCACCGCTTAATTTATTATTTTTGCGCCACTTTTTATAACCAATACAATTAGCATATGCGTCCTATACAAATGGTGGATCTGAAAGAGCAGTACCTGAAACTTAAAACGGAAATTGATGCGGCAGTGATTGGCGTGCTGGAAAGCACTGCTTTTATCAATGGCCCGCAGGTGCAAAGCTTTGCCGATGCGCTGGCCGCTTATCACGGCGTAAAGCATGTGATTCCCTGCGCCAACGGTACAGATGCGCTGCAGATAGCCATGATGGCACTGGGGCTGAAGCCGGGCGATGAAGTGATTGCTCCCTCATTTACCTACATTGCCACTACAGAAGTAATTGCGCTGTTAGGATTAAAAACGGTTTTTGTGGATGTAGACCCGCAAACCTTTTGCATGGATGCAGAAGTAATTGAAAAAGCCATTACACCAAAAACAAAAGCTATTGTGCCGGTGCACCTGTACGGTCAGGCCGCTCCAATGGAAGAAATAATGGCCATTGCCAAAAAGCATAACTTATTTGTGATTGAAGATAATGCGCAGGCCATTGGCTCGGATTATTATTTTAAGGATGGTTCTTCTAAAAAAACCGGTTCTATAGGTACAGTTGGCTGCACGTCATTTTTCCCTTCTAAAAACCTGGGCGGCTATGGCGATGGCGGCGCTATTATGACCAATGATGATGCACTGGCAGCACAATTAAAAATGGTGGCCAATCATGGTCAAAGCCAGCGCTACTACCATGATGTGGTGGGCTGCAACAGCCGTCTTGATACCATTCAGGCAGCCATACTGGAAATTAAACTGAAACATCTAGACAGCTATATTGATGCGCGACGCCGCGTGGCCGATGCGTACGATGCAGCTTTTGCGCCGCACCCCAAACTGCAACCCCCTTTCCGCCACAGCCGCAGCAAGCACGTTTTTCACCAGTATACTTTAATTACCGAGGGGCTTGACAGAAATGCATTACAGGCGTATCTTGCGGCCCACAATATCCCTTCCATGATCTACTACCCGGTGCCCGCGCACAGGCAAAAAATGTTTCAAAGTCTTTCTACAGATGCTTTGAACCTGCCCGTGACCGACTGGCTTACCGAACGTGTAATATCCCTTCCTATTCATACCGAAATGGAGGATGAACAGCTGCAGTTCATTACATCCAAAGTTTTAGAATTTGCAGATAAACAATAAATACAAAACATGAAAATTACTGTTGTTGGAACTGGTTATGTAGGCCTGGTAACAGGTACCTGCCTGGCCGAAACAGGTAACACCGTAACCTGCGTAGACATTGACGAAAAAAAAGTAGCCAAGCTGAAAAGCGGCCAGATCACCATTTTTGAGCCTGGTCTTGAAAAACTGTTTGAGCGAAATATTAAAGAAGAGCGCCTGACCTTTACTACCAACCTGGCAGAAGGCATTAAAGAAGCACAGATCATTTTCCTGGCGCTGCCTACACCTCCCGGCGAAGACGGCTCAGCTGACCTGCGCTATGTATTGGGTGTTGCCGAAGATATTGGCACACTGCTGACCGATTATAAAGTTATCATTGATAAAAGCACCGTACCTGTAGGCACTGCCGAAAAAGTAAAAGACGCTATTGCCAAGAATTTCACCGGCGAGTTTGATGTGGTTTCCAACCCGGAATTTTTGCGCGAAGGCGTTGCGGTAGAAGACTTTATGAAGCCTGACCGCATTGTTATCGGCACCACATCCGACCGAGCTAAAAAACTGATGGAGCAGCTCTATGCACCTTACGTGCGCCAGGGCAACCCCATCATTTTTATGGATGAAAAATCTGCCGAGCTGACCAAATACGCTGCCAACTCGTTTCTGGCTACCAAAATTTCGTTTATGAACGAGATTGCGCAGTTGTGCGAGCGCCTGGGTGCTGATGTGGATATGGTGCGCCGCGGGATTGGTTCTGATGACCGTATCGGCAAGCGTTTTCTGTTTCCTGGTATTGGTTATGGTGGCTCCTGCTTTCCCAAAGATGTAAAAGCTCTGGTACATTCCTCATGGGAAGTAGGTTATGATTTCAGGATACTGGATGCGGTGATGGATGTAAATGAACGTCAGAAAATTCACCTGGTTTCAAAAATCAAATCGTATTTTAATAACGACTTGCAGGGTAAGCATTTTGCCATCTGGGGTTTGGCCTTTAAGCCTAATACGGACGACATCCGCGAAGCCCCGGCACTGGAAATCATTAACAGCCTGGTAAAAGCAGGTGCTACCGTTTGCGCCTACGACCCCGAGGCCATGCCCAATGTAATGGCCCAATTAGGCGATGAAATTCAGTTTGCAGAAACGCAATACGATTGCCTGAAAGATGCCGATGCACTGATTGTGGCAACAGAGTGGAATGAGTTCCGCACACCAGATTTTGATAAAATTGTATCGATGCTGAAACAACGCGTGATTTTTGATGGCAGAAACGTATACGATGCAGCGCAGATGAAAGAAAAAGGATTTTACTACGACAGCATCGGCCGTCCTCAATTAAATTAAGAAAATGAAGAAACGAATACTGATCACCGGCGCTGCCGGGTTTCTGGGATCGCACCTTTGTGACCGCTTTATAAAAGAAGGTTACGAAGTGCTGGCCATGGACAACCTTATTACCGGCGATTTAAGAAATATTGAGCACCTTTTCAAGCTAAAGGAATTCACTTTTTATCATCATGATGTAACAGAATACATTCATGTACCCGGCAAGCTGGATTACATCCTGCACTTTGCATCCCCGGCTTCGCCGATTGATTACCTGAAGATTCCGATTCAAACCCTGAAAGTAGGCGCCATGGGCACACACAACTGCCTGGGACTTGCTAAAACAAAAGGTGCACGCATACTGGTAGCTTCCACGTCCGAAGTGTATGGAGATCCGCTGGTACACCCGCAAACC
>CBDTUH010000241.1:0-5458 GCA_965363375.1 uncultured bacterium | reverse complement strand
CAATATTTACATTATTTCCCACCACACTGCGGATGCCTTCCAGTACAGAAGTGGCCTTATCGTGCCTGGCGGCCACGCTCCAGGTACCCGGCATGTTGGGTTTGTTACCTACCAGCGGTCCTACAAAGGCAATGGTGCCGCTTTTCTTTAAGGGCAAAACATTGTTCTGATTTTTTAATAACACAAAGCTTTGCGCTGCAATGGAGCGGGCAACTTTTCTGTGTTCGTTGTTAAAGATTTCGCGAGTAGCACGGGTAGTATCTAAATAAAGATAAGGATCCGTGAAAAGCCCCAGCTTGTATTTGGCTTCCAATATGCGGCGGCAGGCAGCATCAATCTGCGCTTCAGTTACCTTGCCTTCACTTAAAGATTGTTTTAGCGTGGTGAGAAATCCTTCGCCTACCATATCCATATCGGTACCTGCGCGCAGGGCCATTGCCGATACGGTTTTCAGGTCGCCGAGGCCGTGGTCAATCATTTCGTTGATGGCGGTATAATCGGTCACTACAAAACCATTAAAACCCCATTGATTGCGCAGTACATCGGTCATCAGCCACTTGTTGCCGGAAGCTGGAATGCCTTCCACATCATTAAAAGAAGTCATTACAGAACCTACACCAGCTTCAACGGCTGCTTTGTAAGGCGGAAAGTAATCGTTGTACATGCGCTGACGGCTCATGTCAACCGTATTATAATCACGGCCGGCCTCGGGGGCGCCATACAGCGCAAAGTGTTTTACACAAGATAAAATGGTATTGTTTTTTGTGAGGTCGTCGCCCTGGTAGCCACGCACCATGGCTTTAGCAATCTGGCTACCCAGGTATGGGTCTTCACCATTACCTTCGGAAACGCGGCCCCAGCGCGGGTCGCGCGAAATATCTACCATGGGAGAAAAGGTCCAGGAGATGCCATCGGCACTGGCTTCCACGGCGGCAATGCGTGCCGACTGCTCAATCAACTGCATATCCCAACTGGCAGAAAGCCCCAGCGGAATAGGAAACACGGTTTCATAACCATGAATAACATCCATACCAAAAAGCAGGGGAATTTTTAATCGGCTGTTCTCCACTGCCAACCGCTGCACATCACGAATTTTATGCACGCCTTTGATGTTAAACAATCCACCTACCTGGCCTGCCTTTATTTTTTCGGCAATGCCGGAAGAGGAAGCCTGCCCGGTGGTAATATCGCCTGCGCCGGGCAAATTGAGCTGGCCAATTTTTTCATCCAGCGTCATCTGCCGCATCAGGTTGTCAATAAAAGTATTCATCTTGGCATCGCCACCACTACTGTTGCCGCTACCGGGTTGCGCCACCGCGCAGGAAGCTGCAACAAATAATAACATCAAGCATACATACATTAACCGCATATCATCTGATTTTTTATGAATATTAAAAACGAACCACGGATTTCACAGATTTTACATACAGGATTTCACGGATGTGTCGTTTGTATTTTTAAATGAAATCGTAAATCGTAATTCTCAAACGTCTCTTTTTCCTTTTAAACCATGGATTAACAAGATTAAAATGGATTAGCTGGATTTTAAAAAGTCTCTTCTTTTTTACATTTTAAATTTTCATTTTTCTTCTAACAAAAACGTCTCTTTTTGCTTTTAGCTTTTTCACCTTAAACATTGAGCATTGATTGTTGATTGTTGAACATTGAACATTCTCCCATTTACTTCTTTATTTAATATTCTTTGCTTCTTATTCAATATTCAAAAATGGGCGTTTTTCCTTTTATAAAAAGCTGATTTTATTCAACTCTTATTGCACTTGTTTTTTGTGACACGCCATTCTCGTTAAATGCTTCTACCGCAAAATAATAAGGCTGGTCAACGGTGAGGCTTTTCAGTTCCAGGTTGCTCTTGTCATACACCATCCACGAGTTGTACAATTTATCTGGCGCAATGCCCCAATACACATTGTAACCTTGTGCGCCGGGCACACTGTTCCAGGTTATCATGGCGTCTCTACGATCCGTTTTTCTTTCTACTTTAAAATTTTTGACGGTAGCAGGTGCCTTACCGCTGCCCTTACCAAATACACGCAGCCCCGAAATAGCCAGGTGCGGTGCAGGCACGTGGATATTTTTATAACGTATATAACGCACGAGCTGCGGTACACCCAACTCTACATAATCGTTCGGCACATCTTTGTAACTATTGCTGCGATCTACCAATGTTATCCAGCTGTTGCCATCAACTGAACCTTCTATTGTATAGCGATGATACAAGCCCGGAATGCGGCCATACATATTGCTTTGGTGATCGTGGTAGTTTACCTGCACGGCATGTACAGTAGATGCATTTTGCAAATCGATCTGCACCCACTGTTCGTTGCTTTTGTTTTCGGCCAGCCAGAATGTTTTTACTGACTCATCTACTAAATTTTGCGGGCCATTATCGCCATTATACGATGAAGCCGTAACCGGTTTTTTATACGACAGCAGCATCCATCCTGTAAAAGCGCCTTCCTGACCGGCAATAGCTGGTGCAAAATGCGGGTAATCTCCAAACGATGTGTTGCTGTACATCAATCCGTCTTTATCGATATATGCCGGGAACATGCAGAGGCGGCGCTCCCAGTTTACATTTACAGAAAGGGCCATAGAACCAAAGTGCCAGTAAATATTGTTGGGCCCCACCACCGTACTGCCGTGGCCCGCACCGTTCATAAAACCACCGGGTTTGTAAAAAACAGGATTGTTAGGCGCATATTTGTATGGCCCCAGCGGGTGGTTGGCGGTGTATACGCCATCAGCATATACGTTGAACTCGGTGCCCGGCGCGGCATATTGCAAGTAGTATTTGTTACCGATTTTCGTCATCCAGGGCCCTTCGATGTAGCCGCCCAACGTGGGGTGCGAATGGTTTTCGCCAAAGCGTTCCCAACCATGTTTTTCTTCATCCAAATTAAACAGCTCATAAGTAGAATCGGATGGTTTGAAATTGCGGCTCCTGTCTAATGTTTTCGCACGGATGGGATACACGTTGGAGGAGCCCCAGAATACATAACCCTGCCCGTCATCATCAATAAACAGCGCGGGGTCCTGCAGGTTGTTTAAAATAGAAGGCGTGGCTTTCCAGTCGCCTTTTTTCGGATCATCTGTATACAGCACACTCATAGAGCCCGAAGGGTCGCCCATCATGTATAGTACGGAATCTTTGTAGTTAAAAGCAGCAGGTGCATTGGAGCCCTGGAAGTACCATTTCTGTGGCGTGATAAAACTCCAATTTAATAAATCAGTAGAGTGCCAGTAACCCATGGAGCGCGTAACAAACATATAATACTCGCCACGAAACTGCACGACGGCCGGATCGGCACCGGAGCGGTACGACAGGTTGTTGTGCGCATTGTAGATCATGTACGTGTAATCAATATTCAATGGGTTGCAATAGGTGCGCTGCAAACTTGTTTGTGCACTGCCCAGCAATGCACTGCCGCCAAAGCAGGCCAGCATCAAAACCTTTAAAATTCCTTTTACCATATCTTGTTTATTCAAAACCTGTAAAACGTCTGTTTTTTCTTTTAACCGGTTTATGGTTTATTAAAAACAGCTGTATTCAAAACGTCTCATTTCCCTTTTGCATGATCCTACTTACCGGCACTGTACATTACTTCTTTTATTACAAAGTTGTGCGCGCCGTCACTCATGTATTTGTTGATGTACGGCGAATACGTTTGCACCGTAAGTGTTTTCTTTTTCATATCCATTTGCAAAATGCGCAGCCAGCCATTGCCGCCTTTTACCGAGCCGCGCACGCCCTCCTGGTAGTTAGCCAGCATCTGGTACACAGGGTAGCCTGCATCGTTAATGCTTACCAACGTGCCCACACCTCCATTCAACACATGACCGGAAAACACAAAGCGCACATTCGGATTTACCTTTACCAGTTTTTGCCAGATTTGTTCACCATCGTTTACTGCGTTGGCGCCGGTATCTTTACCAATGCCGTAGCCTTGCGCACGCCAGTAATCCTTATCGTTTTGCCGTGTGCTGTCGCTGTACATGTAAGCATGTGTGTTTACAATCACCGTATGTTGCGGGTGCAGCTTTACCACATTGCTGGCCCATTGCAGCACCGTATCGCGGGGGCCAAACTCCAGGTTTACCACCAGCCAATTCCATTTACCTTTTTTAAAAGTATACCAGGTATTGTCCATCTTGTTTTCGAAGGCGCCGCCGAAGTTGGGCAGCGTGGACATATGCGCTATAGGAAAATATTGGTTGTACAAAGTAGTGTTACGTACATCGGCAAACTTGCCGGGTACGCTGCCCATATCGTGGTTGCCGGGCAGTATCGCATACGGTACTTTTTCATCCAGTTTTGAAAAGGCCGCTTTTATTACTTCCCATTCTTTATCGTTGTTGTTCTGGGTAAGATCGCCCTGCTGCAGCACCATATCAATATCTTGCGCCTGGCGCACCAGGTAATCGGCCTGCGCATGCACTACCTCGGGGTATTTTTCAGCATAAGTTTGCGTATCGGGCAGCAGCACCAGCGTAGCCTTATGCATATTGCGGCTACACGAAACCAGGCTTAGTACACCAACTGCAAACAGTAAACTTTTTATTTTCATCATGCCTATTCAATTATGTTTTCTGCAGGGTTATCAAAAACGTCTCTTTCTCCTTTTGTATCACGGATTGCGCGGATTTTAAATACAGGATTTCGCGGATGAGTCGGCTATTTTACCAAATGTCCGATGAAAAACAAACGTCTTTTTTCCCTTTTACATTTTTAATTTTTCATTCTTCCAAAACGTCTCTTCTTCCTTTTACCTAAAATGCGGACTTTCAAAACCTAATTTTTTTAATCCAGCCTGAATTTCCGGTGCACTCATAAACAAGTTCCACAGGAGGCCGCTGCGGTGGTTTTCCATCATTACTACAATCGGGCCCTGGTCAATCGCTAAATATCGTTTGGGAAACCAGTTCTCCGTTTCGCTGAAGGCATCGTAAAACCCGTAAGGTCCCATCAGTTTATCACCCAGTTTTTCGTACCAGTACTTCATGGCTAGCATGCTTTCTTCGGGTGTGTATGGCATAGACGATAGTGCCGCCGTTGGCGAAATGACACCGCGGTCGCGCTGCATACCAGGCGCATGGCCGGCATAGCCGCGCACGGAGTAAGATGACGTTAAGCCCCAGCTGTGCGGACCATAACCTTTAAAGTTTTTTGGATTTTCTACCACCCAGCCCCGGTTGATTAATGTATGCGCTTTATTATGTTGCCAGTAATCGGCATAGCGGTCTTTCAGGCCGCGGGGGTCTAAGCCTAAATATGAATAATGCGCCCAAAAAAGCGGACCGCCATACTCGCGCGCGCCATTGTGTTTTAAGGTTAATGTATAACCGTATTTTGTAACCGTATCTTTTATGGCACCATTCTGCGCCCAGCCTTGATGGTACACTTCGGCGGGCACACCATGCGTGGGCGATGCCGCTGCCA